>NZ_JBFUFP010000204.1:0-6984 GCF_056403375.1 Rhizobacter sp. P2_H2 | reverse complement strand
CTGCTGATGCTCGAGGTGGCGGGCATGGAGCGCTGGATCGACATCACCTTCGGGCTGACCGACGGCTGGTGGCGCTTCACCGACAGCGCGCTGCGGCCGGCCTACCCGCTGCTGTCGCGCGCACGCTGGCTGGCGCTGCTCGACGAACTCGGCTTCGAGGCCGCGGCGATCGATGCGCCGCAGCCGAATTCGCGCGAGGTGCTGCTGGCCGCGCGGCGGCCGGTGCAGGCGGTGGATGCCGTGCCGGCGTCGGGCTGGCTGCTGGTCGGCGACCGCAGCGGCGTCGGCGAGGCGCTGGCGGCGCGGATGCGTGCCGAGGGTCACGAGGTGACGATCGCGTCGGCCGATGCCGAGCCGGCCAGCCTGCTCGTGGGGCGCCCCCTGCGCGGCATCGTCCACCTCGGCGCGCTCGAACTCGCGGTGCCGGATGCCCGGTCGGCCGCTTCGCTGATCGACACGCAGCGCGCGAGCCTCGGCTCGCTGCTGAAGCTGGTGCAGGCGCTCGGCGCGCAGTCGTTCGCGGCCGGCACGACGCCGCGGCTGTGGATCGCGACGCGCGGCGCGCAGCCGGTGGGCGAGGGCGATGTGCCGAACCCGCTGCAGGCGCCGGTGTGGGGCTTCGCGAAGGTCGTCGCGCTCGAACACCCGGAACTGCGCGCGACCCGCATCGACCTCGATGGCAACGATGACGCCGGCGCGTTGTGGCAAGCCATCGGCGCCGACGGCGACGAGCCGCAACTCGCGCTGCGTGGCGGCAAGGCCTTCGTCGCGCGGCTGGTGCACGGCAGCGCCGAGCCATTCGAGCCGGTGCCGGTGCGACTCGAGAAGGCCGCCAGCGGCGTGTTCGACGAGATGCCGCTGCTGCCGATGACGCGCCGCGCGCCCGGCCCCGGTGAGGTCGAGATCCGCGTGCGCGTGGCGGGCCTGAACTTCCGCGACATCATGAATGCCGTCGCACTGCGCGCCGACCCGGAGCCGCTGGGCGGCGAATGCACCGGCACCGTCGTCGCGCTCGGCGAGGGTGTCGAAGGCTTCGCGATCGGCGATGCGGTGGTCGCGACCGGCGAGGCCTGCTTCGCGAGCTTCATGACGACCGGCGCGCAGCATGTGGCGCCGTTGCCGCGCGGCATCGGCTATGCCGAGGGCGCGACGCTGCCGTTCGCACTGATGACCGCGTGGCACGCGCTTCACATGCTGGGCGGCATCCGCGCCGGCATGACGGTGCTGATCCATGCGGCCGCCGGCGGCGTCGGCATGGCCGCGCTGCAGATCGCGCAGCGCGCCGGTGCGACTGTCTTCGCGACGGCCGGCAGCGACGCGAAGCGCGCGCTGCTGCGCGCGCACGGCGCGGCACATGTGCTGAACTCGCGCACGCTCGACTTCGAAGCCGAGATCGCGCGCCTGACCGACGGCCGCGGCGTCGACCTGGTGCTGAACTCGCTGGCCGGCGAATTCATCCCGGCCAGCGTGCGCAGCCTGTCGGCGCAAGGCAGCTTCCTGGAAATCGGCAAGCGCGACATCTGGAGCCTGTCGCAGTTCCGCGAACTGCGCCCGCAGGCGCGCTACCACGCGATCGACCTGAACGCCCAGCGCTACCAGGACCCGGCGGCGGCGCAGGCGCTGTTCGCCGACGTGATGGGCGCGGTGCAGCGTGGCGAGCTGAAGCCGCTGCCGCTGCATGCGTTCCCGCTGCAGCGTGGCGGCGAGGCCTTCCGCTTCATGGCGCAGGCGCGGCACACCGGCAAGGTCGTGCTGACGCAGCACGATGCGCTGCAGGCCTCGCTGCAGGCGCTGACGCCGCGCGGTGTCTACCTCGTCACCGGCGGGCTGTCGGGCCTCGGGCTGCTGACGGCCGGTCGGCTGGTCGAGCGGGGGGCACGCCACCTGGTGCTGGTCGGCCGGCGCGCGGCGTCGCCGGCGGCGCAGGCCACGCTCGATGCGATGCGGGCGCAGGGCGCGCAGGTGCAGGCGGTGCAGGCCGACATGTCGCGCGCCGACGAGGTCGCCCGCGTGCTCGACGGCATCGCGCGCGGCGGGCAGCCGTTGCGCGGCGTGATCCATTCGGCCGGCGTGCTGGAAGACGGCGCCTTGCTGCAGCAGGACTGGCCGCGCTTCGTGCGCCCGCTGGGCCCCAAGCTCGACGGCAGCTGGGCGCTGCATGTGCTGACGCGCGGCGAGCCGCTGGACTTCTTCGTGCTGTATTCGTCGATGGCCTCGGTGCTCGGCTCGCGCGGCCAGGCGAACCATGCGGCGGCGAATGCGTTCATGGATGCGCTGGCCGCGCACCGGCGCGCGCTCGGGCTGCCCGGGCTCAGCATCAGCTGGGGCGCCTGGAGCGAGGTCGGCGCCGCGGCCGATCGCCAGGTGGACCAGCGCGTGGCCGCGCGCGGCATCGACGTGATCACGCCGACGCACGGGCTTGAACTGCTGGAGAAGCTGATGCGCGCCGAGGCAGCCCATGCGGGGGTGTTCCCGGTGCGCTGGGAGCGGTTCCTGGCGGGTGGCGATGCGCATGGCCGCTTCGTCGCGCATTTCACCGAGCACGCGAAAGGCGCAGGGAAGCCCGGCGCGAAGCATGCCGACGCGAAGCCCGCAGTGGCGGCCGGCGCCGCGCTGATCGACGAGCTGAAGCAGGCCACGCCGCAACGCCGCCGCGAGCGGCTGCTGGGCTTCGTCGCCGAGCACGTCGCGCGGGTGGTCGATGCGCCGAGCGCACTGGCGATCGACCCGCGCCAGCCGCTCAACGAGCTCGGGCTCGA
Organism: Rhizobacter sp. P2_H2; assembly: GCF_056403375.1. Taxonomy (NCBI): domain Bacteria; kingdom Pseudomonadati; phylum Pseudomonadota; class Betaproteobacteria; order Burkholderiales; family Sphaerotilaceae; genus Rhizobacter; species Rhizobacter sp. P2_H2. The sequence continues at coordinate 4,225 of NZ_JBFUFP010000204.1, read as the reverse complement.
TTCGCTGATGGCGGTGGAGCTGCGCAACCGGCTCGGCACCGGGCTCGGCCTGGCACGCAGCCTGCCGGCGACGCTGGTGTTCGACCACCCGACGCTGGAGGCGCTGGCGGCCTACCTCGAAGCGCTGGCCGTGCCCGCTGCGCCCGTGGCCGAGGCGAAGCCGGTCGACGCGGTCGGTGCGCTCGACGAGATGAGCGACGAAGAAGTCGAGGCGATGTTCGCCAAGAAACTGAAGAGGCCCTGAATGTCCGATTTCCTGGAACGCATCAGCCATTTCTCGCCGAAGCGCCTCGCGTTGCTGGCCGACGAGCTGCAGCAGCGCGTGCAGGAACTCGAAGCGGCGGCGCACCAGCCGATCGCGATCGTCGGCATCGGCTGCCGCTTCCCCGGCGGCGCCGACACGGCGGAGAAATTCTGGGCGCTGGTGCGCGACGGCGTCGACGCCATCACCGAGGTGCCCGCCGAACGCTGGGCCATCGACGACTGGTTCGACGCCGATCCCGACCACCCCGGTACGATGAACACCCGCTTCGGCGGCTTCGTCGGCCCGGTCGACGGCTTCGACGCGCACTTCTTCGGCGTCTCGCCGCGCGAGGCGCTCAGCATGGACCCGCAGCAGCGCCTGCTGCTCGAGGTGGCCTGGCAGGCGCTGGAACACGCCGGCATCAACCCCGAGCGCGTGGCCGGCAGCCGCACCGGCGTGTTCGTCGGCATGTCGGCCGGCGACTACTGGCAACTGCTGCGCCAGGGCGGCGTCGACAGCTACGACGCCTACACCGCATCGGGCATCGCGCACAGCATCGCGTCGGGCCGGCTCTCGTACGTGCTCGGTGTGCGCGGGCCGAGCGTCTCGGTCGACACCGCCTGCTCGTCGTCGATGGTGGCGATCCACCAGGCGGTGCACAGCCTGCGCCGCGGCGAATGCGACCAGGCGCTGGCGGGCGGCGTCAACCTGGTGCTGAGTCCGGAGATCACGGTCGCGCTGTCGCGCTCGCACATGATGGCGCCGGACGGCCGCTGCAAGGCCTTCGACGCGCGCGCCGACGGCTTCGTGCGCGGCGAGGGCTGCGGGCTGCTGGTGCTGAAGCGGCTGGCCGATGCGCAGGCCGATGGCGACACCGTGATCGCGCTGATCCGCGGCTCGGCCGCCAACCAGGACGGCCGCAGCAACGGGCTGACCGCGCCGAACGGCCCGTCGCAGGAGGCCGTGCTGCGCGACGCGCTGGCCGATGCGCGCGTGCTGCCGGCCGAGGTCGGCGTCGTCGAGGCGCACGGCACCGGCACCTCGCTCGGCGACCCGATCGAGGTGCAGGCGCTCGGCGCGGTGATGGGTGAAGGCCGCGCGGCCGGCGCGCCGCTGCTGCTCGGTTCGGTGAAGGCGAACGTCGGCCACCTGGAGGCCGCGGCCGGCGTCGCCGCGGTGATCAAGATGGCGATGGCGCTGCAGCAGGCGCAGGTGCCGGGGCAGATCCACCTGCAGCAACCGAATCCGTTCATCCCGTGGGACGAGCTGCCGGTGCGCGTGCCGACGGCGCTCGGACCGTGGCCGGCTCAGGCCCAGCGCATCGGGGGCGTCAGCTCGTTCGGTTTCAGCGGCACCAACGTGCACCTGGTGATGGCCCAGGCGCCGCAGGTGGAGCGCATCACATCGAATCCGCGGCCGCTGCAACTGCTGACGCTGTCGGCGCGCCAGCCGGCGGCGCTGCGCGAACTGGTGCAGCAGCACCTGCCGTTGCTGGCGGACGGCGCGCCGCTCGCCGACCTGGCCTTCAGCGCGAACACCGGCCGCGCGCGTTTCGCGCAGCGGCTCGCGGTGAGCGCCGCGACACCGGCCGACGCGCGGCAACGCCTGTCGGCCTGGCTGTCCGGCGAGGAGGTCGCGGGCGTGCTCGCCGGCACCGCGCCGGCGCGGCCGCCGAAGCTCGCGTTCCTGTTCACCGGCCAGGGTTCGCAATCGATCGGCATGGCACGGGGCCTGTATGACAGCGAACCGGTGTTCCGCGATGCGCTCGATCGCTGCGCCGCGGGACTGCAGTTGCCGATGCCCTTGCTCGACGTGCTGTTCCGCGATGGGGCGCYGCTCGACGACACCGAGTACACGCAGCCGGCGCTGTTCGCCGTCGAGTACGCGCTGGCCACGCTGTGGATGTCGTGGGGCGTGCAGCCGCAGGCGGTGATGGGGCACAGCGTCGGCGAGGTCGTCGCGGCCTGCATCGCCGGCGTGTTCAGCCTGGAAGACGCGCTGCGCCTGATCGCCGAACGCGGCCGGCTGATGGGCGCGCTGCCGCGCAACGGCGCGATGCTCGCGGTGATGGCGAACGAAGCGCGCATCGCCGACGTGCTGGCGCCGTGGCGCCGCGAGGTCTCGGTGGCCGCGGTGAACGGGCCCGACAACGTCGTGATCTCGGGCCTCGCGATGGCGGTCGACGCGATCGCCACGCAGCTGCAGGCCGCGGGCCTGGTCGTCACGCGGCTGAAGGTCTCGCATGCGTTCCACTCGCCGCTGATGGCGCCGATGCTCGATGCCTTCGGCGAGGTGCTGCAGGCGATCCACTACAGCGCGCCGCGCATCGACCTGGTCTCCAACGTCACCGGGCGCTTGATCGGCCACGAGATCGCCAACCCGACCTACTGGCGCGAGCACGTGATGGCCGCGGTGCGCTTCGCGCCGGCCATGCAGTCGCTGGCCGATGCCGGCTGCGAGCTGTTCCTGGAGATCGGTCCGCACCCGACGCTGCTCGGGCTGGGCCGCGCCTGCCTGCCGGAGCGCGGCGGCTGGCTGCCGTCGCTGCGGCGCGGCAAGCCCGACAGCGAGCAGATGCTGGACAGCCTCGCGGCGCTGTACGTGCAGGGCGTCGAGATCGACTGGCAGGGCTTCGACGCCGGCCGCGGCGGCCGGCGCGTGCCGTTGCCGAGCTACCCGTTCCAGCGCGAGCGCTACTGGCCCGCGTTCGCGGACAACTCCCCGTTCAGGCTGCGCCCCGAGCAGAACACCGCATCGGCAAGCGGCCTGGCGCCCAGCGTGCAGAAGATGCTGCACGAGATCGTCTGGCGCGAGTCCGAGCGCCCGGCGCTGCAGCCGCTCGCTCCCGCCCAGCTCGCCACGCGCGTGCTCCCGCGCATCGACACGCTGGCCGCGCAGAACGGCCTCGATGGGTATGCGGACTTCCTGACCGGGCTGGACCAGCTCGCGGCGGCTTACGTCGTGCGCGCACTGCGCCTGCTCGGCTGCAGCTTCGCGCCGGCCACCGCGATCGACCCGGCGCGCTTCGATACGCTGCCGGCGCACGCCCGGCTCGTGCAGCGGATGCTCGCGATCCTGGCCGAAGACGGCATCCTGGTGCGCGACGGCGCCACCTGGGTCGTGCGCCGCACCCCGGACGAGAGCGACCCCGAAACGCTCGCCGACGGCCTGCTCGCGCGGCACCCGGAAGGCGAGGCCGAGCTGGTGCTCACGCGCCGCTGCGGCCACGAACTGGCCGCGGTGCTGCGCGGCCGGGCCGATCCGCTCGCGCTGCTGTTCCCCGGCGGCTCGCTGGCCGACACCGAGCGGCTGTACCAGAACTCGCCGCCCGCGAAGACCTACAACGGCGTGATCGCCGAGACGGTGCGCGCGCTGGCCGCCGCGTGGCCGGCCGGGCGGCCGCTGCGCGTGCTGGAGATCGGCGCCGGCACCGGCAGCACGACCAGCCACGTGCTGCCGGCGCTGCCGGTGCAGGGCGGGGTGCGCATCGACTACACCTTCACCGACGTCTCGCCGCTGTTCCTGAACCGCGCCCGCGAGAAGTTCGCATCGCACGGCTTCATGCGCTACGAGCTGCTCGACATCGGCCGTGCGCCGGCCGGGCAAGGCTTCGCGGCCGGCGGCTACGACCTGGTGCTCGGCGCGAACGTGCTGCACGCCACGCCCGACCTCGACGTGACGATCCGCCATGTGCGGCAGTTGCTCGCGCCCGGCGGCGTGCTGGTGCTGCTCGAAGGCACGACGCCGCAGCGCTTCGGCGACCTCACCGTCGGCCTGCTCGAGGGCTGGTGGGCGCACACCGACACGCAGCGCCGCAGCTATGCGCTGATGCCGCGCGAGGGCTGGACGACGCTGCTGTCGCAGCACGGCCTGCAGGGCGCCACGCCGCTGCCGGGCGCGACGACGCACCCGGTGCTGGCACAGCAGGCGGTGTTCGTCGCGCAGGCGCCGCTGGCCGCGGCCGAGCGTGAACCGTCGCGC
>NZ_JBFUFP010000203.1:0-6998 GCF_056403375.1 Rhizobacter sp. P2_H2 | reverse complement strand
CGACGCAGGTGGGGTGAGCCTCAGGAGCCGGCCCGTGCGGGCCGGCTCGATCCTCGCGGCTCAAAGCACGCAGTCGGGCGACGCGGCGAGCGCGGCTGCCGTGGTCAACGTGAAGGTCGTGGCCGGCCCGCTGCCGACGCTGTTGACGGCGCGCATCACCAGGTAGTACCTGGTGCTGTACGACAGCGATGCGAAATCGATGGTGCCGGCGCTCGATTTGCTGGTCTGTGTCGAGACGGCTGTGTTGTGGTCGCTGTCGAGGTACAGCGTGAAGTGGTAGGTGCTGATCGACGCACCGCCGTTGTAGGTCGGGTACGAGTAGCCGGCATGGATGTTGTTCCTTGAGCAGACGACCGCGGTGGTCAGGTTCAATGCCCCCGGCTGGGTGATGGCCGTGACGGCGACCTGCGTGGCTGCGGCGCTGTCTCCGGCGGCGTTGTGCGCGATCGCGGCGCAGGTGTAGCTGGCGTTGTTCGGCATGCCGGTCAGCGTGAGGGTCGAGGCTGAGCTCGCGGTCGCGCTGACGGTCGTCTTTCCCGCGGCCGTGCAGGTCACGCCGTACTGGCTGATCGTGCGGCCACCGTTCGATGCCRGCGCCGTCAGGCTGGCTCTGAGCTGCGCATTGTTGGCAGACGAGTAGCTGCCCGCGTCCGCATCATCGACCGAGGCGGGCGCCGGGATCACGCTCAGGCTGAACCCCGGCGCGCCCGGCGTGGTGTAGGGGCTGAGTGTGACCGTGGCCGACGGGGAGCTGACAGAGGCGTTGTTGTTCTTTGCCGTCACGCTGCACAGGTAGCTGGCGCCATTGGTCAGCGCCGACACGACGAGCGGGCTGGCGCTGCCGGTGGTGCTCTTTTCGTCTGTCGCGTCGGTGACATTGGTGCATGTCGCGGTGTAGCTCAGGCTGCTGCTCGTGTCGCCGCTGGACGACGAGGCCACGAAGGCGACGGTCGCCGTCTGGTTTCCGACCGAGCTTCCCTGGCCTTCGGCCAGCACAGTGGGTGCGGTCGGCGCGGTGTAAGTCGTGGCGCTCGCGCTGGTGGAGGTCTGACCCTTGCTGTTGGCGGCGACGGCGGTGCAGGTGTAGCTGGTGCCGTTGGTGAGCCCGCTGAGCGAGGCAGTGAAGGAGCTCGTGTCGGCGCTGACGATGGCGGTTTTCGTGCAGCTGGCCGAGTAGACCGTGTCGGCACCGTTGTTGGCCGGCTTGCCGAACTTGAAGCTCAGCGTACGGTCGCCGATGACAGTGTTGATGGCGTCATAGGTTGGTGCGGCAGGCGCCGCCTTGTTCGGAGTGGCGTTGGCGCTGGTGGAGGCCGATTCCTTGCTGTTGGTGGCAACCGCGGTGCAGGTGTAGCTGCTGCCGTTGGTGAGCCCGTTGAGCGAAGCGGTGAAGGGGTTCGTTCCGGTGCTGATGGTGGCCGTGACGCCGACGCTGGTGTCGGTTTTCTTGCAACTGGCCGAGTAGACCGTGTCGGCACCGTTGTCGGCAGGCTTGCCGAACTTGAAGATCAGCGTGCCGTCGCCGATGCCGGTGTTGCCGGCGTCATAGGTCGGCGCAGCAGGCGCCTTGTTCGGCGTGGCAGCGGCACTGGTGGAGGCCGAACTGCGGCTGTTCCGCGCTGTGGCGGTGCAGGTGTAGCTGCTGCCGTTGGTGAGCCCGGTCAACGAGGCGGTGAATGGGTTCACGTCGAGGTTGACGGTGGCCGCGACGCTGATGTCGGTACCGGTCTTCTTGCAACTTGCCGTGTAGACGACATCGCTGCCATTGCTGCTCGGCTTGCCGAACGCGAAGCTCAGTGTCGCATCACCGATGACGGTGTTGCTGGCGGTGTAGGTCGGCGTGGCGGGGGCAATGTTCGGCGTCGCGCTGGCGCTGGCCGACACCCATCCGAGGCTGTTGGTGGCGGTGGCGGTGCAGGTGTAGCTGCTGCCGTTGGTGAGCCCGGTCAGCGAGACGATGAAGGGATCGGTGTCCAGCTTGACCGTGGCATCGACAGCGATGCCGGTCAGGTCATTCTTGCAACTCGCCGCGTAGCTGACATCGCCGGCGTCGTAGGTCGATTTGGAGAACGAGAAGGACAGCGTGCCGTCGCCGATCACGGTGTTGCCGGTGACGTAGCCTGGTGCCGTGGGGGGCGCGCTGTTCGGCACGGCGCTGGCGCTGACTGCGACCGAGCCTTTGCTGTTGGTGGCGGTGGCCGTGCAGGTGTAGCTGCTGCCGTTCTGCAGGCCGGTGAGCGATGCGCTGAACGGGTTGGTCGCCAGGGACAGGCTGCTCGGCGTCACCGGGCTCTGCGTCGTCGTCTGCCTGCAGTCGATCGCGTAGCTGACGTCACTCAGGTTGCTGGCCGGCTTGCCGAACTTGAAGCTCAGCGTGCCATCGCCGATGATGGTGTCGCTGAGCGTGTAGGTCGGTGCGGCGGGCAGCGACGCATTGGGAATCGCCACGAGGCTGGCCGTGCTGTTTCCGGCGCCATTGGTGGCCGTCACCGTGCAGGTGTAGCTGACACCGTTACTCAGGCCGACGATCGCGATCGAGCGGACGCTGGAACTCGCGGCGAGGACGGATGTGCTCGTGCCCTTGCCGTCGGTGCAGCTGGCGGAATAGGGGGAGAGCTCGCCGCCGCCATTGCTCGCGGGTGGGCTGAAGCTGAGCGTCACGCTGCCGTCGCCCGGCTGGGCGGCGAGCTCCTGCACTGGGTCCGGCGTGGTCAGGGGTCTGACCGGCAGGGCGTTCGAACTCTCGCTGGGCCCCACCTCGTTGGTGGCCGTGACCGTGCACGCATAGAGCTGGCCGTTCGTCAGCCCGTCGACCGTGATCGGCGAGCCCGAGCCCACAACACTCCGATCGCCGCAGCTCGCGTCGTAGTGGAGGATCGGCGAACCGTTGTCCGGGCGCGGCGTGAACCGCAGCACGGCCGATGCGTTGGCGGGCACTGCATACAACAACTCCGGCGCCTGGGGATTTGCCGGTCGCGGTGTCGCCTCGAGACTCGGGGACGCCGGGCTGTCGCCGCTCTGATTGCGCGCTGTGACGATGCAATCGTAGAGCCTGTTGTTGTACAAGCCGCTGACGGTGATCGGCGAGGCCGCCTTCGTGGCGCTGGCGCTGGCCTTCGGCAGATCACGTGTCGTGCAGGTGGCGGTGTAGTCAAGGATGGACGCGTCAGGGGCACCCGGGGCGAAGTCGACGATCGCCAGCGCGTTGCCCGCGCTCACACCGATGAGCGATGGTGCGACAGGCGCCGGCTCGGCGCCCGGCACCGGCACCGACGCCAGCGGCGTGACCTCCATCGACGGCGTCGACGCCGGGCCGCTGCCGGCATCGTTGCGGGCGGTGACGCTGCAGCCGTACGCTGTGCCGTTCGCCAGACCGGCGACGACCACCGTGCCGGCGGAGGCCGTGTCGACGCGGGCCTCGTGTTGTTCGGCCTGGCAGCGCACCTGGTATCCCTGGATGGTCGCCCCGCCGTTCCACGAGGGCGCCTCGAACGTCACGGTGGCGGTGCCGCTGCCGGACGTTGCCGAGATCCCGCGCGGTGCATCCGGCACCGTTCGTGGCGTGGCACCGACGGTGGCTGACGGGTTGCTCGTGCCGGCGGCGGTGCTGACCGTCACGCTGCAGGTGTAGGGTGCGCCGTTCTGCAGCCCCGAAACGAACACCGGCGAGGCGCTGGACTCTGCCGTCACCGCGATCCCGGTCGCCGAACACGTGGCGCGGTAGGTCGCCTGAAGGGCGATGCCGGCCGGCGGCGTGAAGGCAACCGACAGGGCGCCGTCCGATGGCATGGCGCCGAGAACGGTCGGCGTGTCAGGGCGGGCCGCCGGCGGCGTTGCGGGCGCCACCGGGGTCACCTCGACCTGCGCCGAAGCCGGGCTGTCGCCGACGATGTTCGTGGCGACGACGCTGCACACGTAGCGCTGGCCGTTGCTCAGCCCCGGCACGGGGATGGGGCTGGCGGTGCCGCTGCTGTAGGCGTTGAGTTCAGTGCCCTGGCAGGTGACGGTGTACCAGAGCACCGTGGCGACGGGCGCCGAGAAGCTGACGATGGCCGATGTGTCGGCGGCCGCGGCCTGCACGTCGGTCGGGGCTGTCGGTGCCTGCGCGGTCGCAGCGGCGGTGGGCGTCACTGGCACCGCCTGCGACACGGCGCTGGCGCCGCTCGCATCGCTGACGGTCACGGTGCACGAGTACGCGAGGTCGTTGGTCAGGTCGGCGACCTGCATCTGCTCGATGCCCGTCGCGTGCGACACCATGCTGACCGTCACCTGCGAGTTGCCGGCGATGCAGGTGGCGTGGAAGAGCACGTCGGCGCGCGGCGTCGTGACGGTGAAACTCAGCGCCGCCGACGCGTTGCCCGGGGTGACCTGCAGGTCGACCGGTGCGGTCAGGCTCGCATCACCGGCGGACTCATCTGCTCCGCCTCCACCCCCGCACGCTGCCAGCAGCATCAATGACAGGCCGAGCCAGAGGGTGAAGGTGCGCACGAAGGAGGGCGACGCTGCTGGTGTCATGTTCGATCCCTGGGCTGAAGAAGGGTGTGAGATTGACCACCAAATGTGGAGACAACGTGGAGGCGGAGGGATGGGATCGTTTGCAACATCCGATCCCTCACTTGGGCGGGTCGGGGTGTTGTCCTGCGCTGTAAGCCTTTGTGCGCTGGCATGATTCCCAGCTTCGAATCACGGCGCTTGCCGAGAGGATGGTCATGAATCGAGCAGGTTCTTCCACGGCACGCGGCCCGTTGCGGGTGTGCTTGGCGGTGTCGCTGGCCGTGTCTTTGGCCGGTTGCGGCAAGCAGGGCGCCGAACTCGGCCAGGGCGGGTCGGTGGTGACCGGGTCGGCCGGGCCGGCGGGTGCCAGTGCCGCGGCGCGCGAGCTGGTGAAGTGCGATGCGCCCGTCGCGACGCTCGCGCTGGTCGAGAACCCCAACGGCTACACGACGGTGTCGGGCTACAACCTGCCGCAGTCGCCGGTGCCGCTGATCCGGCTGCTGGCGCAGCAGAGCGGCTGCTTCCGCGTCGTCGACCGCTCGGCCGGGCTGCGCGCCACGGTGCAGGAGCAGGAGCTGAAGAACGCCGGCGTGCTGCGTCAGAACGGCACGGTGGCCAAGGGCAAGGGCTACGAGGCGCAGTACACGCTGACGCCCAGCCTCACCTTCAGCGAGCAGAACGCCGGGCGCGAGATCGGCGGCATCCTCGGGATGATCCCGGTGCTGAACAAGTTCGTCGGCGTGGCCGACAGCGTCAAGCTGAAAGAGGCGCAGGTCGCGCTGCTGCTGACCGACAACGAGACCACCGAGCAGCTGGCGGCGTCGACCGGCTCGGTGCGCGTCACCGACCTCGGCATGGGCGGCCTGGTGCTCGGCAAGCTGGGCGGCGCGGCCGGCGCCGGCTGGAGCAACAGCAACGAGGGCAAGGTGATCGCCGCGGCGTTCCTCGATGCGCACAACCACCTGGTGACGCAGGTGCGCATGCTGCAGGCCAAGGAGCTGCCGCCGGCGGTGGCGGTGAAAGTGAAGGGCTGAGCGCCCGCGGGCTGATGGAAGCGGCGCGGACGCTCGTCCCGGCTGCATTCGTCTGGCCGCGAGGTGGAACCCGCCTCACCGCCGAGTGACTCATTCGGTTCCCACTTCCGGGTTCCAAAGAAGTCCGACCATGTTCAGTTCCACCTCCATCCGCAGCAACAAGCGCCGGGAATCGCCCCGGGAATCTCCACGGTCGACCGATGTCGATCGTCGCGAAAGTGACATGGGTGATGCCGGGCTGTCGGTGAAACAGCCGCTCGTCGAGGGCAGGTCGATCGAGCTGCGAGCCTCTCGCGAAGCAGGTACGGGTCCCGATTGGAAAACGTGCATCGTCGATGTCGGCGAATGCAACGTCGAGCTGACGTTCAACACATGGCTTGGCACGCAGGTCGAATGGACAGGCGAGATGGGCGACGTCGCCGGACCGTGGGTGCAAGCATGGATTCCACCCGAAGCGGGAGGGCGGCCCTTGGAATTCGGTCGGCGCCAGCCTGCGCGAATGGCGCTGCCCCGCCAGCAGGCGACCCTGCTGACGGCCGGCTGGGCCGATCCCGATGTGCTCGAGGAAGTGCGGTGCAAACTGAGCAAGCACAGGGTCTTCATCGAAATGGGACAGGGCCTCATTGCCCAACAGCTGAACGTGCTGTCATCCACGCTGTACTCCTGCCTTTTCATCGCCGGACGCAACTCCCGGACCGGTCTCGCCGGCGCATACCACTATCCGGCCCAATGCCTCCACGATCCGACAGTGTGGGGTGACCTGCTGGCTTGGCAGGCTGCGCTGCACCCGGACGAGGTCGTCGTGCTGAATCCGTCGACCCAGACTGAGGCCTGGAAGCAGGCGCTGGCGAGCAGCCGTGAGCTTGCCGCCATCGCGACGTGGGCGGAGCGTGGTGGCGCTTCTGTCCGGATCGAGCCGGTCTCCAGACCGTTCATGAGCAATGCCGATGGCAAGCTCGAGGCGGGTGACGCGGACAGGAACGGCCTGGGCGATGCCCATGTGTCGCTCGTGTCCCGCAGCGCAGGCGACCACGTGGACGCAAAGGAGGCGCTCATGCGCTTGATCGGTCGGGACCGGACACGAGGCTGATTCGCCGGTACGGCGGATGGATCTCGTCGGGCGTTGTGGGCCGGGCGTTCGCCCGACCCGGCGGCGAGGCATCTGCCGACACGGGCCGCCCGCGCCGAGCCGCTATCCTTCATGGCATGAAACTGCCGGAGTCGGTGCTGGTGCTGATCCATTCACCGCAGCGCGAGGTGCTGCTGCTGGAGCGCAACGATGCGTCGCGCGGCTGGCAGAGCGTGACCGGCTCGCGCGCGTCGCCGGCCGAGCCGCTGCGCGACACCGCGCGGCGCGAGGTCGCCGAGGAGACGGGCATCGTGATCGGCTCGGCGGCCGTGCCGGCCGATCGGCTGCGCGACCTCGGCCGGCAGAACGTCTACGAGATCCTGCCGGCCTGGGCGCACCGC
>NZ_JBFUFP010000202.1:0-7005 GCF_056403375.1 Rhizobacter sp. P2_H2 | reverse complement strand
CGGTGAAGGCGATGTAGCCGTAGACGCAGACGCCGATCAGCAGCACGCTCGGCGACAGCACCGCCTTCGCGATCAACGGAGCTTTCATCGAGGGATCAGTTGTCGACCGCGGCGACCATTTCCTTGACGGCGGCCTTGCTGTCGATCTGGCCGTTGAAGTGGCGCGTGATCACGTCGTAGAACGCGTTCTTGATGCCGGCCGGCACCGCGTGGCCGTGCGCCATCGAGCCGACCAGCGCGCCCTTGCCGCTGGCCTCGGCCAGGTCCTTGATGCCCTTCTTGCCGCAGTCGTCGAACGCCGCGTCGGACACGTCGGTGCGCGCCGGCACCGAGCCCTTGACGACGTTGAAGGCCGACTGGAACGCCGGGTCCATCACCGCGCTGGCCATCTTGGCCTGCGCCGCGGCCTTGTCGCCGCCGACCTTGAACATCGCGAACTGGTCGGAGTTGAACGACACCATGCCCTGGGTGCCGGGGAAGCGCATGCAGATGAAGTCGACGCCCGGCTTCTTCTTCGCCGCGACGAACTCGCCCTTGGCCCAGTCGCCCATCATCTGGAAGCCGGCCTTGCCGCTGATGACCATCGCCGACGCGAGGTTCCAGTCGCGGTTGGAGAAGTCCTTGTCGACCAGCTTGCGCAGCTGGCCCATGCGATCGAAGGCCTTCAGCATCGTCGGCGAGCCGAGGGCGGCCTTGTCCTTCTGGATGAAGACCTTCTTGTAGAAGTCGATGCCGCCGGTGCTCAGCACGACGCTGTCGAACAGCGTCGCGTCCTGCCACGGCTGGCCGCCGTGCGCCAGCGCGACGAAGCCGGCCTTCTGCACCTTCTCGGCGGCGGCGATGAACTCGTCGAAGCTGGTCGGCATCGTCGTGACGCCGGCCTTGTCCAGCACCGACTTGTTGGCCCAGACCCAGTTGGTCGAGTGCACGTTGACGGGGGCTGCGATCCACTTGCCGTCGTACTTCGAGAACGCCTGCAGCGCGCCCGGCACGACCTTGTCCCAGCCTTCCTTCGCGGCGACCGCGTTCAGGTCGGCCAGCACGCCTTGCTTGGCCCAGTCCTGGATGTCGAAGCCGAGCAGCTGCACGGCGGTCGGCGGGTTGCCGGCGGTCACGCGGGCGCGCACGGCCGTCATCGCGGCCTCGCCGCCGCCGCCGGCCACCGGCATGTCGTTCCACTTGACGCCCTGCTTCTCGAGGTTGCCCTTCAGCACGTTCAGCGCCGCGGCCTCGCCGCCGGAGGTCCACCAGTGCAGCACCTCCACGCTTTGCTGCGCGGACGCGAGGCCCGAGAACGCGAGCGCGCATGCGGCCGCGACGAATGTCTTCAGAGGGTGACGTGTCATTCGCTTGTCTCCTGCTTGTAGGGGTGTGACGTCGAGGTCACGCCGGTCAGGATAGGCCGCCACGCCGAACGTTCTGACGGGGGATTCCCGCGCAAGAGTCAGCGCAGATCGCGAAACAAGCCCTGTTTAGCGAGGTGAACAGGAGCTGTCGCGAACGACGAGTTCGACCGGCTGAACGATGTCCTGCGGCATGTCGTCCCCCCGCATCACCATCTCGACGCCGGTGCGGCCGAGCGCCTCCTTGTCGACGCGCATCGTCGTCAGCCCCATCGTGCCGTAGCCGGCGGCGGCGATGTCGTCGAAGCCGACGAAGGCGATGTCCTGCGGCACGCGCAGCCCGGCCGCCTGGCAGACGCGGATCGCGGCCAGCGCGGCCATGTCGTTGTAGGCGAACACGGCATCGGGGCGCGGGCGCAGCTTCAGCAGCTCGCGCATCGCGGCCTCGGCGCCGGCCGACGTGTCCAGGCCGGGCGGGGCGACCACTTCGAGATCGGGGTCGGCCAGCACGCCGGCCTCGAACAATGCGCGCCGGTAGCCGCGCTCGCGCTCGCGGATGCTGAAGTGCGCCAGCGAGCCGGCGAGGTAGGCGATGCGCCGGTAGCCCTGCGCCAGCAGGTGCTGCGTCGCGAGGTAGCCGCCCTGCGCGTTGTCGGGGTTCACCGCGCGGCAGCCCGGCATCCAGAAATCGACCAGCGCGAGCGGCAGGTCCATCGCGCGCAGCAGGTCGACCACCTCGGCCTCGAAGTAGCCGGCGGCCATCAGCGCGTCGGGCTCGTGCAGGCGCAGCAGCTGGCGCACCGGGTCGGCCGGGCCGGCGCTGAGCACGGTGGGCACCACGCCGAACTCGCGGCAGGCCTCTTCGACGCCATGCATCACCTGCGAGAAGAACGGGTTCAGCGAGAAGCTGCTGTGGTGGCGGTGCACCATGAAGAGCAGCCGCCGCGCCTTGGCCGAGCGCAGCCGGCCGGGGTCGTAGCCGAGGTTGCGGGCGACCTCGCGCACCTGGCGGCGCGTCTCGTCGGAGAGGCCGCGCTGGTTCTTCAGCGCGCGCGAGACGGTGCCGATCGAGACGCCGGCCGCCTCGGCGATGTCGCGGATGGTCACGCCATCGGAGTTCATGGGTTCAGCGGCCGGGCCGACAGGCGATGGCGGATCACGCACGGCTCGTCGGGGTGCAGCGCGATGCCGTCGCGCGCCGCGAGCGGGTGATCGGCCGGCGGGCGCCCGATGCGGCCCAGGTCCCAGGCGCCGTTCACCGGCTCGACGCCGAGCGCGAGGTGCCGGCCGTTCCACGGCGGCGCGAGCCGGCCCCGGTGGCTCACCCACAGCATCAGGTCGGGCAGCAGCGCGCGGTCCCAATCGAGCGTCAGCGACCAGCCGGCGTCGAGGTAGCGGGCGCTTACCGGGCCGACGATGTCCATCAGCTGCAGCAGGTCCTCGCCATCGGCCGGCTGCGGGAAATGGGCGARGTCGCCCGTGGGGCCACTCGTCGAACCGTCGGCCAGTGGTACTGCGCCCAGCTGCTCGAAGCGTGCGCCGGGCGCGAGCCGCGAGCGGCCCGGCTCGGTCGGCACCGGGTAGGCGAAGCCCGGGCCGTCGTGATGCAGGTCGAGCGCCACGCAGCCGAGGTCGAGCCGCAGCGTCGGGTGCAGCGCGACCGGCAGGCGGCACGGCTTGCGGGCGTCGATCTGCAGCGTGATCTCGAGCGCAGGTGCATCGGCCACCGCGCGCACGGTGCGGGTCAGGCGCTGCACCGGGTGCCCGGGCGGCATCTGGATGTGCAGCGCGAGCGACAGCGCATCCGAGGCCAGCCACTGCCAGCGGTGGTGCGACGCGTAGCCGTGCGCCCAGTCGTCGGCGGGCTGGCGGGCCTGCCAGGTGCCCGGCAGTCCGTCGGGCCGATCGCAGCGCCCGAACGGCACGCACGGCCACTCGCCGCGCAAGCGGCCCAGCAGGCCGGGCCATTGCTGGTGGGCCTGTGGATCGTCAGCCCACGGCGCCACGTGCAGCGGCGAGAAATCCGCCCGCCCAGCGGCCCGGAAGCGCACCGGCGCCAGCATGCCGCCGAAGGCATGCAACTCCGCATCGCCATGCGCCCAGCGCAGCCGGCGGGCAGCGTCTTCGGTGGGGGGAGAGGAGGGCGTTGAGGCCACGATCGGGCCAGTGTAGAAACCCGTCGCTGTTTAGTAAACGCCTAAAGCCCGGGCAGGGTGTTCCTGGGGGCGGGCGGGAACCAGTCGTCGAGGTGCTGCAGCGCGTCGGCGAGCGAGGCCAGTTGTTGCAGCGAGCTCGCCGCGTCGGGCGTCTTCAGGTCGGGCACGGTCACCACCTGCAGGCCGGCGGCGCGTGCGGCGGCGCTGCCGTGGTCGCTGTCCTCGAAGGCGAGCGAGGTGCGCGGGTCGAGGCCGGCGCGTTGGGCGGCCAGCAGGTAGACGGCCGGGTCGGGCTTGCCGCGCGGCACTTCATCGCCGCCGGCCACCGCGCGGAAGAAGCCGTCGATGCCGGCCACCGCGAGGCGGCGCCGCACTTCGGCCACGTGCGTCGACGAGGCCACCGCGCACGGCACGCCGCGCTGCTGCAGTGCCTGCAGCAGCACCATCGCGCCGGGCTTCAACGCGAACACGGTGCCGGCCTCGGGCGCGAGCCGCCGTGCCGCATCGCGCTGCACGCGTTCGTAGTCGTGGGTGCTGCCGAGCAACGCGGTGAGCCGCGCGGTCGATTCGGCATGGGCCAGCCCGATCACGCCGATGTAGTCGGTCTCGTGCAGCAGCACGTCGAGCGCGCGCGCCGACGCGAGCCACGCCTGCATGATGGTGCGTTCGGAATCGAGCAGCAGCCCGTCCATGTCGAAGATGGCGGCGGTGAACATGGGCAGCGATTGTCGACGCGGCTGCCACGTGTCTGCATGTAAATCCGCGACGAATCGGCAGCGCGCCTGTCGTCGGATACTCTGCGCGGCGCGTTGACCGACGCATGCGAGGCCGCACCGGCCCCGCGACGAATCCCAACCAGGATGGACTCCCCATGAAAGCAGTCTTGAAGATCGCACTGGCCTTGTGTGCCGCGATCGGCGCCAGTGCCGCATCGGCCGAGGCCACCTTCTACGAACACGACAACTTCGGCGGCCGCAGCTTCGCCGCCCGCGACGCGTTGTCCGATTTCCGCAGCTTCGGCTTCAACGACCGCGCCTCGTCGATCGTCGTGCGCGGCGAGCCCTGKGAGGTGTGCGAGCACATCGAGTTCGGCGGACAGTGCTTCATCCTGCGCCCCGGCAGCTACCCGTCGCTCGGCTCGATGCGGATGAACGACAGGCTGTCGTCGGCCCGGCCGGTCGATCGCGACCGCCGCCATGACGAAGGCCGCTACGCACCGCAGCCGATGGACGGGCAGATCACCTTCTTCGAGCGCGAGGGCTTCCAGGGCCGCGCGTTCAGCACCGAGCGCGACGTCGTCAACTTCGACCGCTTCGGCTTCAACGACCGCGCGTCGTCGGTGATCGTGCTCGGCGAGCGCTGGGAGGCCTGCGAACACGCCGACTTCAGCGGGCGCTGCGTGATCCTGCGCCCGGGCCGCTACCCCGACCTGCGCTCGATGGGCCTGAACGACCGGCTGTCGTCGGTGCGCGCGCTGCACCCCGCGGCCCGCTATGACGAAGGCCGTTACGCGCCGCCGCCGGCACCGGTCTACGACTGGCGCCGCCGCCCGCAGGAGCGCATCTTCGAGGCGCCGGTGACGGCGGTGCATGCGATCTACGCCGCACCCGCGCAGCGCTGCTGGGTCGAGCGCGAGCAGGTGGTGAAGAACGAGCGCGGCGACCCGAACGTCGGCGGGGCGGTGATCGGCGGGATCGTCGGCGGCATCCTCGGCCACCAGGTCGGCAGCGGTTCGGGCCGTGACATCGCGACCGTCGGCGGCGCGGTGGCCGGTGCGGTGATCGGCGCCAATGTCGGCCGCGACGGCCGCACCGTCTCCACGCAGGACGTGCAGCGCTGCGCCGCCGTGCCGGCGCAGGGCCGCCCCGAGTACTGGGACGTGGCCTACCAGTTCCGCGGCATCGAGCACCACGTGCAGATGACCGCGCCGCCGGGGCGCACCGTGGTCGTCAACGAGAACGGCGAACCGCGTCTCTGAGCGCGTTTCTGATCGCATCCCTGAGCCGGTAATGGCTGCTTACACGATGGACGCGCTGCGCGCGTGCCCATCGTGGCGCGGCATGCGATCCATCGCACACCGGGGGTGATCACGCACGAATCGTCAGATCTGCTGCGGCAGACCGGTTCACCTGGCAGCCTGATTTCGACGACGCCGGCAGTGCGATCCAGGTGGTGCAGCCGAGCTTCAGCTGGAATGGCGGGGAGCGGGGCGCCACGATCAATGCGCTGGGGGTGCTGAAAAACACCGCCATGGCCTGTGCTGATAACCTCGTGGTCGAGGTCCGCTTCTTCGACGAGCAGAAGAACGTGGTCGACGTGATCACGAGCCCGCTGGAAGGCGTCGTCGAGCCGGCCTCGAAGGAGGTCGCGTTTCGCGTCCAGGGCGCGGCGGCGCAACCGAAGGCGACCTATGCATCGATGAGCGCGCGTGTCGTGTCGGCCGAGCAGCGTTATTCGCGCGGCAGCGTGACGCCGGCGCCCACCTGGCAATCGCAGGTGCTCGGCTTTCTCGCGAGCTGGGGACCGATGCTGCTGCTGATCGGCGTGTGGCTGTGGGTCATGCGCCGCTTCTACGGCAAGAAGTCGCCGCAGTACCGCAATCTGGAAATGTGGGAGCAGCAGATCGAGTTGTTGCGGCAGGAGGTGGCGACGATGCAGCAGCTGGCCGAATCGGTGCGCAAGCTGGCCGAGTGCTGACCGCAGGCTGCTCAGCCTGATTTGCGGGGCCGGGCGCGCGTGGCCGGTGCGCCGGCCGCGCCGTGAAAGCAGAAGTCCACCAGCGGTTCGATCAGCGCCGACGCATCCACCTTGCGTCCGCGCCGCACGTCGCCCGGCGCCCGTGCCGCCTGCGCCGCCATGCCCAGCGGGTGCAGCAGCGATTCGGTGATGCTGCCGAACACGCAGGCCGCCGCCACGCGCGTGTCGGCCACTCGCAACTCGCCGCTCGCCCGGCCCTGGTCCAGGATCTTCTGGAACAGCGCGATGAACTCGGCATGGAACTGCAGCCGCAGTTGTTCCACCTCGTTGTCGGTCGGCTCCAGCACCAGCGCGTACGACAGCCGCCCGCCGTTCAGCGCGCGCTGCGCGAAGCTGCCGATGGCCGCCGCGAGCCGCTCGCGCGCCGTGCCCGGCTGCGCGGCGATGGCCGTCGTGACCGCCAGCTCCTTGCCCGCCTGCGCCCGGTACAGCTCCAGCAGCAGCTGCGTCTTCGACGGGAAATGCAGGTACAGCGCCCCGGTCGACAAGCCCGCCAGCGCCGCGACGGCCGACATCTGCACGTCGCGCCAGCCGCCCTGCGACAGCAGCGTCAGGCCGGCTTCGACGAAGCGGTCGCGCGCCTCGGCACGCTTGCTCTCGACGTAGGGGGTGCGTTGATACGCCATGCGGGTTGATCAAGTGGATCGGGTCGCCTAAGCTATGAATCCGGATTCATCTGATGAACCGGGATTCGATCTTTCACCGGCGCCGCGCTGCTGTCAATGAGTTCCGTCCCGTCCCCCGCCACG
>NZ_JBFUFP010000201.1:0-7046 GCF_056403375.1 Rhizobacter sp. P2_H2 | reverse complement strand
CTGTATGCTGGCCTGTTCGACGGCGACGAGCGTGCCGAGCTGGCGCTGCCGGCGAAGCGCAAGGCCTATGTGCACGTGGTGCGCGGCAGCGTCGAGGTGAACGGCCAGGCGCTGTCCGCCGGTGATGCGGCGATGCTCGACGACGAACCGGCGGTGCGCATCGGCGCCGGGCGCGATGCCGAGGTGCTGGTTTTCGACCTGCAGTGATCCCTTTCTTCAACCAAGGACGACCCATCATGTTCGAACGACTCCAGAACCCGCTCGCGCTCGCTGCGCGCATCCTGCTGGCCTTGATGTTCGTGCTGGCCGGCTTCAGCAAGCTGACCGGCTTCGAGGGCACGGTCGGCTACATCGCGTCGAAGGGCCTGCCGCTGCCGCAGGTCGGCGCGGTGATCGCGCTGCTGGTCGAGATCGTCGGCGGCATCGCGCTGATCGTCGGCTGGAACGCCCGCTGGGCTGCTGCCGTGCTGGCGGTGTTCACGCTGGCCGCCACGGTGATCTTCCACAACTTCTGGGCCGTGCCGGCCGAGCAGGCGATGGTGCAGAACCTGATGTTCATGAAGAACATCTCGGTGATCGGCGGGCTGCTCGCGATCGTGGCCTTCGGGGCCGGTGCGCTGAGCCTGGATGCGAAGCGCCGCTGATGACGATCGACGCCCACCTGCACCGGCGGCCCGCGGCGGCTGACCAACCGGCCAGCGCGCTGACGCTGCTCACGTTACTCACCAACGGCCGCCATGCTTGGGCCGCCGACGTGGATCGCACGCTCGGCAGCAGCGATGCCGCGCCGAGCCCGCACGACCTGCTGGACTCGGCGCTGGCCGCCTGCACCACGCTGACACTGGAGCTCTACATCCGCCGCAAGGCGCTGGCCGTGCGCTCGCTGCACGTGCAGGTGGACCACGTCGAGACGCGTGGCGACGACGGCGGCGTGCGCTACCAGATGCAGCGCCGCATCCACATCGACGGTGATCTGGCCGAGGCCGATCGGACCCGCCTGCTCGAGATTGCCGGCAAGTGCCCGATCCACCGGGTACTCGAGGGGCAGACTCGGATCGAGACGACGCTGACGTAGCGGGCCGGGGCGTCATCCCCGTTAAAGTTGCCGCCATGGACATCATCCTGAAGCTCGTGGCGGTGCTGCCCTGGACGGACTGGGCCGCCCTGGTGGCGTTCTTCTGCGCCTGGGCCGGCTACATCTGGTTCGCGCACCGCCGCGCGCTGACGCAGCCGTCGATCCTCGCGTCGACGAACCGGGTGCGCCGCGAATGGATGCTGCAGACCACCTACCGCGAGGTGCGGGTGATCGACGGCGTCGTGCTGCAGAACCTGTCGACCAGCCCGTCGTTCTTCGCGTCGACCACCATCCTGATCATCGGCGGCCTGCTGGCGGTGCTGGGCACCAGCGACAAGGCCACCGAGATCGTGCGCGACCTGCCGTTCGCGGCCCGCACCTCGGTGCTGGTGTTCGACCTGAAGGTGGTGCTGCTGCTGGGCATCTTCGTCTATGCGTTCTTCCGCTTCACGTGGTCGATGCGGCAGTACACCTTCGGCGCGCTGTTGATCGCCGCGGCGCCGGAGGCAGCGCAGTTGCTCGAACAAGGCTCCGACGGCGAGGTGCGCCGGCAGGCCTTCGCGAAGAAGGCGGGCGGCGTGGTCAGCATGGCCGCCGAAACCTTCAACGACGGGCTGCGGGCGTACTACCTGTCATTCGCCGCGGTGGCCTGGTTCTTCTCGCCGCTGATCTTCATGCTCGCGACGGCGGGCGTGGTGTACGTGCTGTACCAGCGCGAGTTCAGGTCGGACGTGCTGGCGGTGTTGAACAGCTGATCACCGGTTCGTAGTGCGCGCGCTCGCGGCGCAGCGTCAGCGGCAGCGTTCCGTTGCGCTGCACGCCGAACACCTGTCGATGGTCGCTGTCGGTATACGGGGTGATGACCTCGATCTGCAGGCCGAAGGCGTCGGCAGCGATCGCTACCGACAGGTCGCCCATGTCGTGGAACCAGCTGCCTGACGTGCGAAGATCCTTGAGCATTGCGCGGCGCTCGTCGTCGTCGGACGGAAGGGTCAGCAGGTACTGCTTCTCGTCCGGAACGTCGTGCACCGACGCGTGGCGCCAGAGGGTGTACTCGCGCTCGACATGGGCCGCCATCTGCAGGCGCATCTCGCGGGGCGTTGACGGACCGGCCGCCGCGGTATTGCCACCCAGGTGCCTGGCACCGGCGATCATCGAGTGGAACGCACAGTCACCATCTCCCCGCACGCCCTCGGTATGCGCATCGGCAAAGTACCTTGGATCGATGCGAACCGGCGGAGGACGGACGGTGTCGGTGCGGTCGGCGGCGGCATGCTCGTCGACCTTCTGCCAGTAGACCTGCTCCACGGTCTTCAGGTCGTCACGGAAGCATTGCTCGATGCCCTCGATGCCGACCACGTTGAAGAAGGCATCCTGGCCCTCGGGCGTGATCAGGTCCGGGAACGTCGCGCAAGTCTCCTTCGCCTGTTGGCGTGCCTTCCTCGCGATGCTCGCGGCGGGCTCGCCGCCCGGGGGCTCGGCCTCCGGTTCCCGCGTTCTCTTCTTCCCTGTCACCGATCCCACGCTCATGCCTTGCTTCCGCGGCCAGATCCACCTGGCGCGAGCACTTGGTAACGCCACGGGCGAAGCCGTTCCGCCGCCGGTTCAAATGGCCCGCGTCAGCCCACGTCCCGCGCCAGCCGCAGCCCGCTGAACTGCCACTGCACCTCCGGCGGGAAGAAGTTGCGGTAGCTGGCCCGCGCATGCCCGGCTGGCGTCGCGCACGAGCCGCCGCGCAGCACCATCTGCTGGCTCATGAACTTGCCGTTGTACTCGCCGACCGCGCCGGGCAGCGCCTTGTAGCCGGGGTAGGGCAGGTAGCTCGACTGCGTCCATTCCCAGACGTCGCCGAACAGCTGCGACGGTGCATCGGCCGGCGCATCCGCCGCCGGCATCGGGTGGAAGGCGCCGCTGTCGGCGAAGTTGGCGCGCGCCTGCGGCTTGGTCTGCCGGGCCGCGAACTCCCATTCGGCCTCGGTCGGCAAGCGCGCGCCGGCCCAGCGCGCGTAGGCGTCGGCCTCGAAGTAGCTCAGGTGGCAGGCCGGCGTGTGCGGGTCGACGGCCATCTCGCCATGCAGCGTGTGCGTGAACCACGCGTCGCCCTCGCGCCGCCAGTACAGCGGCGCCTGGTGGCCGCCGTTGCGCACCCAGTCCCAGCCGAGCGAGAGCCACAGCTCCGGCCGCTGGTAGCCGCCGTCGTCGATGAAGGCCATCCACTCGCCATGGCTGACCGGTCGCGACGCGAGCTCGAACGGCGCGATGAACGTGCGGTGGCGCGGCGTCTCGTTGTCGAAGCAGAACGCGCCGTCGCGCTCGGGGTCGTGGCCCAGCTCGAACAGGCCACCGCCGTAGCCGAACCAGCGCAGCGCCTGCGCTTGCACCGCGGTCATCGGCCAGCGCTTGCCGTAGCCGGGGTGGCCGGGGCTGAACGACAGCGCGTGCTTGATGTCGGTCAGCAGCAGCTCCTGGTGCTGCTGTTCGTGGTGCAGGCCGAGCGTGACCAGCGCGGCCAGTTCCGCATCGCCGCCGCGCTGCGCGATCAGCGCCTGCATGCGCGCATCGACATCGGCGCGGTAGCGCAGCACGTCGGCCAGTGCCGGGCGCGTCACCAGGCCTCGTTTGGCGCGCGGGTACTGGTCGCCGATGCCGTTGTAGTAGCTGTTGTAGAGCACGCGGAAGCGCGCGTCGTGCGGCTGGAACTCGCGCTCGAAGCGCTCCAGCAGGAAGGTCTCGAAGARCCAGGTGACGTGCGCGAGGTGCCACTTCGTCGGGCTCGCGTCGGGCATCGACTGCACCTGGCAGTCTTCGGGCGACAGCGGCGCGGCCAGCGCGAGGCTGGTCTCGCGAACCTGGGCATACCGATTGCCGAGCGGACTGTTCGGCTGGACGGGAAGGCTGCCGCTGCGGGGCAAGCTGTGGGACTGCATCGGTGTCTCCTGCGCCGTCGGTCGGCGCCGATCGCAGCGACCTTACACCGATCTCGCCGGCAGCAGTGCCGCGTCGACGGATTCCCTTTCATCGAACACGAAACAGTGGCCGTCGAAGTGCCTGCCGCCGGCCTCCTCGAAGTATTTCAGGATGCCGCCCTCGAGCTGCAGCACGTTCTCGACGCCGGCCTCGGCCATGAACAGCGCCGCCTTCTCGCAGCGGATGCCGCCGGTGCAGTAGCTGACCACCGTCTTGCCCTGCAGCTCGGCCGCATGCGCGCGCAGCGCCTGCGGGAATTCGGTGAACTTGGTGATGCGCCAATCGATCGCGTTCTCGAAGCGGCCGTGGTCCACCTCGAAGGCGTTGCGGGTGTCGAGCATCACCACCTCGCGGCCGCTGTCGTCATGGCCGGCATCGAGCCAGCGCGCGAGCGTCCGCGCGTCGACCGCCGGGGCGCGCCCCGATTCGGGCCGGAACTGCGGGTGGTTCATCCGGATGATCTCGGGCTTGACCTTCACCAGCAGCTTGCCGAACGGCACCGCATCCGACAGGCTCTCCTTCGGCGCCAGTGCCGCGAAGCGCGCGTCGCCGCGCAGCCAGGCCACGAAGCCGCGCACCGCGTCGGGCGCGCCGGCCAGGAACAGGTTGATGCCCTCTTCGGCGAGCAGCACCGTGCCCTTCAGGTGGTGACCGGCTGCTTGTGAGCGAATGCTCTCGCGCAGCGCCTGCGTGTCCGTCAGGGTCACGAACAGGTAGGCGGAGATGTTGAGGATGGGTTTCATATTCGTGCGAAGCCCGGCATTTTACGGAGCGCAGGCTCTCTAAAATCGCCCGATGGCTTTCATCCACCTGCGCACCCACACCGAGTTCTCCGTCGTCGATGGCACCCTGCGGATCGACGAGCTGGTGGACGCMGCCGCGCAGGACCACCAGCCGGCCCTCGCGATCACCGACCTGTCGAACCTGTTCGGCGCGGTCAAGTTCTACAGCGCCGCCCGCAAGAAGGGCGTGCAGCCGATCATCGGTGCCGACATCTGGCTCGAGCCCGACACCACCGTCGGCGAGAAGAACCCGAGCCGCCTGCTGCTGCTGGTGCAGAGCGCGGCGGGCTACCACAACCTGTGCGAGCTGCTGTCGCGCGGCTGGGTGCTGAACGCGCAGCGCGCGCAGGCCTGGCACAAGCTCGACTGGCTGCAGGAACTCAACGGTGGGCTGATCGCGCTGTCGGGCGCCGAGATGGGCTCGATCGGCCAGGCCCTGATGGCGCAGGACACCGCGCGTGCCACCGCGGCGGCGCAGAAGCTGGCCGCGATCTTCGACAAGCGCTTCTACCTCGAGCTGCAGCGCGCCGGCCAGCCGACCAACGAGGCCCATGTGCGCGCCGCGGTGCCGCTGGCGGCCGCGCTGCGCCTGCCGGTGGTCGCGACGCACCCGGTGCAGTTCCAGACGCCGGACGACTTCGAGGCCCACGAGGCCCGCACCTGCATCGCCGAGGGCGAGACGCTGACCAACCCGCGGCGCGTCAAGCGCTTCACGCGTGAGCAGTACTTCAAGTCGCAGGCGCAGATGGAGGCCTTGTTCGCCGACCTGCCGAGCGCGCTCGCCAACAGCGTCGAGATCGCGAAGCGCTGCAGCCTGACGCTGGTGCTCGGCAAGCCGCAGCTGCCCGATTTCCCGACGCCCGAGGTCAATGGCGAGCGCATGGCGCCCGAGGCCTACTTCCGCTACGCATCGCACGAGGGGCTGAAGGAGCGCATGCTGCACCTGTACCCGGACGCGGCGCAGCGCGAGCGCGAGATGTCGCGCTACGTGGACCGGCTCGATTTCGAGATCAATACGATCCTGAAGATGGGCTTCCCCGGTTACTTCCTGATCGTGGCCGACTTCATCATCTGGGCCAAGACCCACGGCTGCCCGGTCGGCCCGGGCCGCGGCTCGGGCGCCGGCTCGCTGGTGGCCTATGCGCTGAAGATCACCGACCTGGATCCGCTGCGCTACAACCTGCTGTTCGAGCGCTTCCTGAACCCCGAGCGGGTCTCGATGCCCGACTTCGACATCGACTTCTGCCAGGGCAACCGCGACCGCGTCATCGACTACGTGAAGGACAAGTACGGCCGCGAGGCCGTCAGCCAGATCGCGACCTTCGGCACGATGGCGGCCAAGGCCGCGCTGCGCGACGTGGGCCGCGTGCTCGGCATGGGCTACGGCCACGTCGACGGCATCGCGAAGCTGGTGCCGGCACCGCCCGGCAAGACCGTCACGCTGAAGCGCCCCGGCGACAAGCCCGACAGYGGCATCATCTACGCGCGCACCGAGGCGCCGGAGCTCGAGGAGCGCGAGAAGAACGAGGAAGAGGTCGCCGAGCTGCTCGCGCTGGCCGAGCGTGTCGAGGGCATGGTGCGCAACATCGGCATGCACGCCGGCGGCGTGCTGATCGCGCCCGGCAAGATCACCGATTTCTGCCCGCTGTACATGCAGCCCGGCAGCAACAGCGCGGTCAGCCAGTTCGACAAGGACGATGTCGAGGCGATCGGCCTGGTCAAGTTCGACTTCCTGGGCCTCGCGACGCTGACCATCCTCGAGATGGCGAAGGACTTCATCGTCGCGCGCCATCCGTCGCGCAAGGATTTCGCGTTCGAGAAGATCCCGCTGACCGACMGCGGCGCCTACCAGCTGATGAGCGAGGGCAAGACGGTGGCCGTGTTCCAGCTGGAATCCACCGGCATGCAGCGCATGCTGAAGGATGCGAAGCCGAGCGTCTTCGAGGACATCATCGCGCTGGTGGCGCTGTACCGCCCGGGCCCGATGGACCTGATCCCGAGCTTCTGCGCGCGCAAGCACGGCCGCGAGGAGGTCGAGTACCCGCACCCGCTGATGAAGGAGGTGCTGGAAGAGACCTACGGGATCATGGTCTACCAGGAGCAGGTGATGCAGGTCGCCCAGCGCCTGGGCGGCTACTCGCTCGGCGGCGCCGACCTGCTGCGCCGCGCGATGGGCAAGAAGAAGCTCGAGGAGATGGTCAAGCACCGAGCGACCTTCGCCG
>NZ_JBFUFP010000200.1:0-7065 GCF_056403375.1 Rhizobacter sp. P2_H2 | reverse complement strand
GACCTGAAGACGCGCTTCGGCCACCTCGACGTCGAGATCCAGGCCGAGCGCAACGCCGACTCGAACTACGAGCAGAACAAGCTGGAGCACCGGCGCACGGTGCGGCTCGGCAACTTCGTCGACCAGGTGCTGGCCGGCGGTGCGACCAACGACTACTACCTGACCGCCAACAACGAGGTGCTGCGGCGCCCGGAGTTCGCGCCGCTGCTGAAGGACATCGGCACGCTGCCCGAGATCTGCGATCCGGCGCAACTGGCGCAGCGCTCGTCGTTCTGGTTCGGCCCGGCCGGCACGCGCACGCCGCTGCACCACGACACGCTGATGCTGATGCACACGCAGATCGTCGGCCGCAAGCGCTGGCGCTTCATCTCGCCGCTGGAGACGCCGAAGCTCTACAACCACTTCCGCGTCTACAGCCCGATCGACCTCGACGCGCCCGACCTGGTGCGCCACCCCGATTTCGCGAGCGTGAAGGTGCTGGAGGTGATCGTCGAACCGGGCGAGACGATGTTCCTGCCGCTCGGCTGGTGGCACCAGGTGACCTCGCTGGACGTGAGCCTGTCCTTCTCGTACTCGAACCTGGCGATCCCGAATGACTTCACGTATGTGAATGCGGAGATCCACAACTGGTGATGGCGCCGGCGCGGCACGTGCCGCGGCCGACGTGACACTCCTGGTCTGGAATGCCTCTTGCACCCGTTGCTCGAACAAGTCGCACACGAGCACGGGCAGGTAACCGCCCGTATCGGCTGATCGGAAAAACGGGAGGGTTCCATGGGAAAAACGCAGAGAACGGCGGTCGCAGGGTCGCGCAGCAGGTCGCAGGCACTCGCCACGGTGGCAATGATGTTCAGCGCGGCGATGGCGCTGTCGGCCTGCGGCTCGGGCGGAGGTGACGATTCGGGCCCCTCGGCCAGCCCGCCGCCGACGAGCAATGCGCCGGCGCCGTCTCCCGCGCCGTCTCCTTCCCCCGCACCGTCGCCCGCACCCGCGCCGTCGCCCGCCCCATCGCCTGCCTCGGGCCCCGCGCCTGTGCCGGCGCCCGCACCCACCGCGGCCCCCGCGCCGGCACCGACCGACAGCGGTGCCACCGACTACGTGCCGCTGTACGCCGCCGGCACCCCGGTGATCGAGCAGATCCAGGTCACCGAGGCCGACGGCACGCTCGTCACCTATGCGGGCTTCCGCCCCACGCCGCGCCATGCGCGCGAAGGTGGCGAGCCGTGGACCGACACCGTCGACAAGGGCCCGGGCAGCTACTTCGCGTTCCCGCCGTTCTACTTCCAGAACCGCACCTTCGGCCTGGTGATCCGCGACGAGGTGCCGGCCGGCCGCCAGAAGATCACCGCCTACCTGAAGCCGAACGTCGGCACGATGATCAACAACAGCTTCAGCGCGTTCCGCCGGCTGGACCCGAACGTCATCGAGTACGGCTGGAAGATGGGCGTCGGCTACACGAACCCGAAGGACGGCACGCAGCGCTGCAACCCCGCCACCGCGATCGCCGACCTGTGCGTGGCACAGAGCATCACCGACTACTGGCGCATGGCCGACGAGGCGCAGTACCAGGGCATCGCGCGGGCGAACAACAAGCTGAAGGTCGGCGACAAGATCGAGATGTCGCCCGGCGTGTTCCTCGACTACACGCCCGGCACCGACATCGYGCTGATCGACGGCGGCCACAACCGCGACTACTCGTTCGAGCAGCTCTACGTGGTCGGCAAGGGCATGGTGCCGTGGTACGGCATCGCGCCCAAGCTCGACACCACCCCGCTGCCCGACGATGCGCTGCTGGGCGGGCAGGCGAGCGTCTCGTACAACTACTCCGAGGAACCGCACCGCGTCTTCCAGCAGTCGGTCAACAACATCGGCATCGCCGACATGCAGCGCTTCGTCGAAGGGCGCCGGCTGTTCCACACCTCGTTCCTCGACGGCAAGCACTCCGAGAGCCCGACCGTGAACCCGGTGTTCACCGCGCATGCCAACCAGCTGGGCGAGCGCTTCAACGAAGTGCGCTGCCTGGGCTGCCACACGCTGAACGGCCGCAGCCCGGCCGCCGACATCGGCACGCCGCTGAACAAGTTCGCGGTGCTCACCGCGGCGGCGAGCACGAGCACGTCCATCACGCCCGATGCCACCTACGGCGTCAACGTGCAGCAGCTGTCGCGCACGGCGGGCGCGCCCGACTACGGCGTCTCGATCCAGTCGTTCGTGAAGACGGTGCGCACCTTGGCCGGCGGCGAGACGGTCGAGCTGCAGAAGCCCGTCTACGCCTTCAAGGGGCCGGTGCCGGCGCAGCTGTCGGTGCGGCAGGCACCGCAGGTGGTGGGCATGGGCCTGATCGAGGCGCTGGACGAGACCACCATCCTCGCGCTGGCCGACCCGCAGGACGCGAACGGCGACGGCATCCGCGGCATTCCCAACTGGTCGATCGACCCCGAGACGGGCCAGCGCCACCTCGGCCGCTACGGCTGGRAGGCCGGCAAGGCGACGGTGCGGCAACAGGCCGCGGGCGCCTTCCTGCAGGACATGGGCGTCACGACGCCGGCCTTCAAGTCAGTGAGCTGCCTGCGCGGCGCGGCCGATTGCAAGACCAGTACCGCGACGCCGTCGGTGAGCAGCGCGGAGCTCGACCGGGTCGCGTCATACCTGCAGCTGCTGGGCGTGCCGGCGCAGCGCAAGTACGCGAGCGGCTACACGGACGGCACGGTCACGCCGCCGGAGCACGACCTGCCCGAGGCGCTGCGCACGTCGATCGCGCGCRGCAGCCAGCTGTTCACGCAGGCGGGCTGCACCGGCTGCCACAAGGCGGAGTTGAAGACGGGCGCGAACCACCCGTTCCAGGAACTGCGCAACCAGACCATCCACCCGTATACCGACGTGCTGCTGCACGACATGGGCCCGGAGCTGGCCGACACGATGACCGAAGGCCAGGCCGGCCCGAGCCTGTGGCGCACGCAGCCGCTGTGGGGCCTGGGGTCGTTGAAGTACGTGCAGAAGGAGACCGGCTTCGCCGACGCGGCCACCGTGCGCTACCTGCACGACGGGCGCGCCCGCACGCTGGTGGAGGCGATCGGCTGGCATGGCGGCGAGGGCAGCGGCAGCCGGGCGAAGTTCGAGGCGCTCAGCAGGGCGGATCGCGATGCGGTGGTGGCGTTCCTGGAGTCGTTGTAAGGAGTTGCCGAGGCGGACGGCCTCAGCGCCGCGCCRCCACCAGCCACCCCGCCACCGGCTTCCCACCCTCCTGCCGCAGCGTCTCCCCGCTGATCTCCACCAGCGTGAACCCGTTCGCCGCCAGTGCCGCTTCCACGTGCGCCCGCGCATGCGCATAGCGCCCGTGCGGCTCCAGGTGGAACATCTCCGGTCGGTCGTCGGGCAGCGCCTCGACGGTGAACACCATCAACCCACCCGCGCGCACTGAGCCGCTGGCGGCCGCCATCAGCGGCATCAGGTCGCCGAAATAGCACAGCGTGTCGGCCGACAGCATCACGTCCCACTGGCCCGGTGACTCGCGCAGGAACTCCGTCAGCTCGGCCTTGTACAGGTCGCCGTAGACGCCCTTGGTCTGCGCATGCTTGAGCATGCCGCCCGACAGGTCCACCCCCGCCAGCACCCGCGCCCACGGCGCCACCAGCGGCCCGCACAGCCCGGTGCCGCAGCCGGCGTCGAGCACGTTGAACTGCTTCGCCGCCGGCGGCAGCAGCCGCGCGAGCAGCTGCGCGCACAGCTGCGGCGCGCGGTAGTCGAGCCGCTCGTTCAGCTGCGTCTCGAAGCTGTCGGCGAAGTGGTCGAAGGTGTACTCGACGTAGTCGTCCGAGGCCCGCTCCGGCGCACCGCTGCCGGAACACGCCGCGAACATGTGCTGCGCCATCGGGTGGCCGGGCTCTTCGGCCAGCCACTGGCGGAACACCTCGGCCGCCTCGCGCACCTTGCCCAT
The DNA here is from genome assembly GCF_056403375.1 of Rhizobacter sp. P2_H2. Lineage (NCBI taxonomy): Bacteria > Pseudomonadati > Pseudomonadota > Betaproteobacteria > Burkholderiales > Sphaerotilaceae > Rhizobacter > Rhizobacter sp. P2_H2. Next base: position 3,128 of record NZ_JBFUFP010000200.1, on the reverse strand, counting down.
CGTGTAGTAGGTCATGCCCAGCAGCTTGCGGCCGTCCGGGTGCTCGGGCAGCAGCTCGATCGACTTGCAGTACCAGCGGATCGACTCCGGCAGGTCGTCCTGCGCGGCCGCCAGCAGCCCGARGTTGTTGTGCGCGTTCAGGTGCCGCGGGTTCAGCTCGATCGCGCGCAGGTAGGCGGCACGCGCGTCGCCGGGGCGCTTCTGCGCGCGGTACAGCGAGCCGAGGTTGTTCTGCAGGTCGGCGCTGCCGGGCTCCAGCGCGCCCGCGCGCTCGTAGGCCGCCGTCGCCTCGGGCAGCTCGTGGCGCGACACATGGATGTTGCCGAGGTTGTTGTGGTAACCCGCGAAATCCGGCACCAGCTCGATCGCGCGCCGGATCGACGCGATGCCTTCCTCGCTGCGGCCGGTCTGGTGCAGCACCATGCCCAGCAGGTGCAGCGCGTCGGGGTGGTCCGGCGCCACCGCGAGCACGCGGCGGTAGACCTGCTCGGCGCCTTCGAGCTGCTGGTTCTGGTGCAGCCCGATCGCGAACTGCAGGGCTTCGTCGAGGCCGAGGTCAGCGGATTCGGTCACGGTGCGGCCTGTCGCTTCACATGTCCCCGAGCGTCGCGCCCAGGCGGTCGTTCGGCACGACCATCGGCACGCCGCCGCTCAGCAGCATCAGCACGTAGGCCAGCCGGGCGGCGCGCTTGTTGCCATCGGTGAAGGCCTGCGCGGTGATGATCGAGCCCATCACGTAGAGCGCCAGCTCGTACCAGTCGTCGCTGCCCTGCGCCGGCATCGGCGAGGTGCTCAGGTCGGACAGTACGTCGCCCAGCACCTTGGCGCCACCGACGTTCGATGGGTACTTCTGCATGCCGGCGGCGTTGTTCCAGCCGCGATAGGCCGGTGCCAGCGGCACCATCCGCTGCCAGGCCGCCTGCAGCGGCGCGAGGCTGCCGCCCAGCGGAAAGCTGCCGTCGCGCTTGACCAGCCCGAGCAGCACCTGCGAGAAGGCCGAGGTGTCGCCTTGCACGCCCTTGGTCAGCCAGGCCAGGCCCCTGGCCTGGTCGAGCGAGCGCTCGGAGCGCGCCGGCACCGCCGGTACGCCGGGCTTCGGGGCCACCGGTGCCGGGGGCTGGTAGTAACTGCCCTCGGGCTGCGTCTCGGCCCGCAGCTGCGGCATCAGCAGGTGGGAGCCGGCCTTGCCCTTCAGGCCGTTCGCGTAGGCCGCGCGCCGCTCGATCAGCTTCAGGTCCATCTCGAACATGCCTTCGATCGCGGTCATGAAGAAGTTCAGGCCGGCCGCGTCCGGAAAGCGCAGTGCGCTCGGGTTGCCGGCATTCGCATTGGTGCCGAAGTGCCAGAAGCCGTCGGCCCCCATCGCGCGCAGCGATTCGGTGAAGGCGTTGTCGAACGCCGTGTTGGCCGGGCCCAGCCCGACCACCCGCGAGTAGGTCGAGTAGACCGGCCGCACGCGCATCGTGTTGCGGAACTGGTGGGCGTCCATCGTGACCGCACCGGCCGGTGCGACGTACGGGGCGACCTTGGGCTTGCTGTCGAAAAGGGCCATGGACGCTCCTCAGAACCCGTAGTGGAAGTTGTTGTCGACGACGCTGACCTTCACCCGCTCGATCGGCGTGCCGTCCATCATGCGGGTCAGGAACTCCTTCGAGATGTCCGGCAGCATCGTGTTGGTCAGGATCGCGTCGATCATCCGCCCGCCCGATTCGCTCTCGGTGCAGCGGCTCACGACCAGCTTGACCACGTCGTCGCCGACCTCGAACGGGATCTTGTAGCGCGCCTCGACGCGCTTCTTGATGCGCCCGAGCTGCAGCTTGACGATCTGCCCCAGCATCTCGTCCGACAGCGGGTAGTACGGGATCGTCACCAGCCGGCCCAGCAGCGCCGGCGGGAAGATCTTCAGCAGCGGCTCGCGCAGCGCCTTCGCCAGCCCCTCGGCCTCGGGCATCAGCTCCGGGTCCTTGCACATGTTGGCGATCAGCTCGGTGCCGGCATTCGTCGTCAGCAGGATCAGCGTGTTCTTGAAGTCGATGAAGCGGCCTTCGCCGTCTTCCATGAAGCCCTTGTCGAAGACCTGGAAGAACATCTCGTGCACGTCGGGGTGCGCCTTCTCCACTTCGTCGAGCAGCACCACCGAGTAGGGCTTGCGCCGCACCGCCTCGGTCAGCACGCCGCCTTCGCCATAGCCCACGTAGCCAGGGGGCGCGCCCTTCAGCGTCGAGACGGTGTGCGCCTCCTGGAACTCGCTCATGTTGATCGTGATCAGGTTCTGCTCGCCGCCGTACAGCGCCTCGGCCAGCGCGAGCGCCGTCTCGGTCTTGCCGACGCCCGAGGTGCCGGCCAGCATGAACACGCCGATCGGTTTGCTCGGGTTGTCGAGCCCGGCCCGCGAGGTCTGGATGCGCTTGGCGATCATCTCCATCGCATGGTCCTGGCCGATCACGCGCTGGCTCAGCAGCGACGCCACCTTCAGGATGGTTTCCATCTCGTTGCGCGCCATGCGGCCGACCGGGATGCCGGTCCAGTCGCCGACCACGCTCGCCACCGCCTGGTAGTCCACCGTCGGCAGGATCAGCGGGTGCTCGCCTTGCAGCGTGGCCAGTTCGGCCTGCACCTGCTTCAGTTCCGTCAGTGCCGCGGCGCGTTCCTCATCGGACAGCTTCGGCGCTTCCGCCACGACCGTGGCAGCCACCTTCTCGGCGTTCTGCTCCAGCGCGCTGCCGGTGCCTTCCACCGCGCCGGCCACGCCGCGCAGCTTCGCGCGCAGCGCGAGCAGCTTGTCGACCAGCACCTTCTCGGCTGTCCAGCGCGTCTTCAGCCCGTCGAGCCGCTTGCGCTCGATGCCGAGCTGCTCCTCGACGAACGCGCTGCGCTCACGCGTGTCGATACCGATCGCCGCCTCGCGGCCGATGATGCCCTGCTCGGTCTCCAGTGCCTCGATGCGCTTGCTGCAGTCGTCCACCTCGGCAGGCGTCGCATGCAGGCTCACCGCGACGCGCGCGCAGGCGGTGTCGAGCAGGCTGACCGACTTGTCCGGCAGCTGGCGCGCCGGGATGTAGCGGTGGGAGAGCTTCACCGCCGCCTCCAGCGCCTCGTCGAGGATCTGCACCTTGTGGTGCTTCTCC
>NZ_JBFUFP010000199.1:0-7068 GCF_056403375.1 Rhizobacter sp. P2_H2 | reverse complement strand
AAGGCCTTCCGCTCGGCAGAAGCATCAGCCAAGGCCGGCAACCTGGAACGCGCACTGGCCGACTACAAGCAGGCCGCCAGCCTGGGCGTCGCCGCCGCCGGTCCGAAGGTGGATGCCACCAGCAAGCGGCTGGTCGACACCCATTCGCGCAATGCCCGCTCGGCGCTTGCGCGCCAGGACCTGGACGGCGCGATCAAATCCTGGGACAAGGTGCTCGAGCTCGAGCCGGCCAACGAGACGGCCAAGCTCGAAAAGCAGAAAGCCCTGCGGCTGAAGGAAAAGGTCAACGCCCTCTGACCGGGAGGAGCGGCCGGCCTGCGATGTAGGAGACGGCTTACGCCCGCACGGCGTGCCGTCCGATTTTCGTGGCCGACCGGGCCGGGGAACCTTGGGCCACCAAGGAGGACACCCCATGACGCAAGAAGCCCAGATCATCGGCAAGGTCGAATACCGCGAAGGCGACGGCCAGCCGATCGAGATCCGCCCCGGCCCGATCGAGGTCGAGACCACCCTCACCGACGCCACGCTCAGCTGGGTCGACGGCGACACGCACGGCTCCACCGCGATCCCGATCGGCGATTTCCAGCGCTACGTCGCGCGCGGCACCATCGAGCTGAAGCACGAGACGGTCTGAACCTCCGAGCGTCGCGCATAGAGTTCGAGCAGCACCTCGCTGACGTTGCCGAGCAGCAGCCGCGCGACACCCTCCGCATAGAAGTTGAACTGCGTGCTGACGCGGTAGCGTGTGCGCATCGCGAGCCGGGTGCCGCCGCGCTCGGGCTGCAGTTCGAACGCCGTGTCGAGCAGGTCGAAGTACAGGCCACCGATGCGCACGTGGTCGTCCAGCGCGCCGGCGGGCACCGAATCGGCGGCGAAGCGGTAGGTCCACGCGATGCGGCGGGCCGGCTGCCACTCGGTGATGTCGCCGTCGAAGTGGATGCCCTTGCCCATCCGGAAATGCTGCACGCGCTGCCCGGCCGCCCCGGTAACGCCCGATTGCGGCGGCGGCACGCCGATGCGGTACGCCCAGCCGCGCGCGACCTCGTCGGCCCGGATGTCGGGCAGCTGCGTCAGTTGCTGCCACACCGCCGCCGGCGGCGCAGCGATCCACAGGCTGCGTTCGACCTGGCTGTGCTCGTCCTGCAGCACGGTGCCGGGCACCAGGGCGCCCATCAGCAAGGGCAGCACGCCGGCGGCGTACAGCGTCGGCCGCGGCCAGCCCGAGACACGGCAGGCGATGCCCATCAGCAGGCCGCCGAGGCTGCCCAGCACTCCGAACAGCGGCGCGATGACGATCGCGCAGATCAGCCCCTCGATGTTGATCAGCAGCGTGCCAACGACGAACAGCGCGGTGGCGAGGAACGGCGCGCCGAGGTAATACAGCCATGAGCGCCGGTGCTCGCGTTCGGCCACGTAGACGGTGACCATGCCCACTGCGATCGGCGCGAGGAACACGAAGGCGCCCGCCATCGCGGACCAGTGCCCGCCAGCCACGCCGGAGAACACCAGCCGCAGCGCGATGCCGGCCAGCGCCCCGGCCAGCACCGGCCAGCGGTAGCGGAAGGGGAGATGATCGGCACTCATCGCGTGTGCGAGATCCACAGCAGCACCGCGAGCACGCCGATCGTCAGCTTCTGCAGCAGCGAGACGGCGTGCGCGAAGCGGCCGCGCAGGTCGATGCGCGGCTCGGGCGGGCTGATGCGCAGGCCCTGCGCCAGGGCCGTCGGCGGGCGGCCCAGCAAGGCCGGCAGCGCGTTCACGGCCGGCACGCTGCCGCGCTCCAGCAGGCGCATCGTCTCGGGGCTGAAGGCCTTCTGCGGCAGCAGCTGCGCCACACGGGCCGCGAGCTTCATCAACGGCATCGGCACCGGCAGCCACAGCGGCCGGCCCAGGCCGAGCGCCGCGCGGTAGGCGGCCAGCATCTCGCGGTAGCTCACGCTCTCGGGGCCGCCGATCTCATGCACCACGCGCAGCGTGCCGCGCTGCTCGACCAGCCGGGCGATCGCCTCGGCCAGCTCGTAGACGTGCAGCGGCTGCAGCCGTTGCGCACCGCGCCCCGGCAGGCTCACGATCGGCAGCGCCGCGAGTGTCGCGAACAGCGCGGCGCTCGCGCTGCGCGGCCCGTAGACCAGCGACGGCCGTAGCACCGCCCAGTCGATCGGCAAGGTCGCGAGCAGGTCGTCGGCGAGCAGCTTGCTGTGCAGGTATGCGCTGACTATGCCCGCGGGGCCGACGCCGAGCGCCGACACCTGGATCACCCGCCGCACACCCGCGAGCGCCGCACCGCGGAACAACTCGATCGGCCCCTGCGCATGCACGCGCTCGAAGCGCTGCCCGCGCGAAGGCACCAGGATGCCGACGCAGTTGACCACCGTGTCGACCTGCGCCTCGCGCAGCCGCGCGGCCCAGTGCTGCGGCGACACCGGGTGGGAGAAATCGAGCGGCCAGTGCTCGCGCGCCGCGCCCGGCCGGCGCGAGGCTTCGATCACCTTGTGGCCGCGCGCACGCAGCGCATGCACGACCGCTGCACCGATGCAGCCGGTCGATCCGCAGACGAGGACCTTCATGATGGACTCCTTGAGAAGCAGCAGCGCGCCGGCGCCGCGGCATCGAACGCGCGTACCGCCTCGGGTTCGAGCGCCTGCAGCGCGGCGCGGGGCGGCAAGCTGGCCGGCAGGCTGATGTCCCACACGAGGCCGGCCCGCTGCRGCGCGCACAGCACCCACCAGCCCGGATCGGCCTGGCCGGGGTACAGCCCGAGGCGGGCCGAGCCGGGAAACGCGTGGTGGTTGTTGTGCCAGCCCTCGCCGAAGGTGATGAGGCCGCAGCCGCGCACGTCGTGGCCTTGCACGCCGGCGCCGTCGACATGCCAGCTGCGGTGGCCGGTGCGGTGCGCGAAGTGGCCGACCATCCAGTGCCCGGTGAGGCCGACGACGCAGCGCAGGCACACGCCCCACAGCACCCAGCCGATGCCGCCGAGCGCGAAGAACAGCAGCGCCCACGGCAACTGCTGCAGCAGCCAGTGGCGCTCGAGGGCCATCAGCACACGGTCGTTCGCGAGGTGCGCCGGCAGCTCGAAGCGCGGCGGCCGGGCGAGGCGCAGCTCGCAGTGCAGCTGCCACCACGCGTCGACGAAGAAGCTGCGGCGGTGCGCGAAGAAGTCGTGGCAGCGCGGCTGGCGCTGCGCCCAGTCGCGCAGGTCGTGCGTGCGCATCATGCCGGCCGGGCCGGCCATGCTGACCAGCACGCCGAGGTAGACCAGCACGCGTTCGAGCCACAGCGGGCAGGCATACGCGCGGTGGATCAAGCGGCGGTGCATGCCGAGCGAGTGGCCGAGGCACAGCGTGACGGCGCTGCTCGCGAGGAACAGCGCGAGCCCGCTCCAGCTGGCGTAGCGCGTGACGGCCAGCACGCCGCCGGCGAGCATCGCGAACCACCACAGCGAGCGCTGCGGCGCCCACGCGACGCGGCCCTCGACCGCGCTGCATCCCTCCGTGGCGTGAACCGTGGTGACCTCGTTGCGCATGGCCGCCTCACTCGCCGCGGTGGGTGCGGCAGGCGCCATCGCGGCAGGCCTGCATGCGTGCCGCCATCCGCGCCGCACGGACCCGCCGGATGCCGCGCACCAGCGGTGCGCTCGCTCGCGAGATCGCCTGGCGATGGCGTGCGAACCACCGGTAGCCCAGTTCGAACGCAGGCTGCAACGGCGCCCAGCCGACCGGCTTCAGCACCCAGCCGAGACCGACGGCCTCGTAGGCCAGCCGCAGCACCTGCACGCCGTGCAGCACCCGGCCGTCGGCCGCGACGGCGTGGATCTCCTCGTTCATCGCCTGCAGCGTGATGCCATACGGTGTCGGGTCGAAGCCTTCGGCGCTGATGTCGACGAAGGCCAGGCGGCCCGCCGCATTGCGCTCCCACAGGTGGTCCATCTCCAGCGAGCACACCGGGCAGGCGGCGTCGTAGAGCAGCGTCATCGGGTACAGGGCGTTGTTCATGGCAGATCGCTCCGTCAGTAATTTCTGTCTTTAGAGAAATTAATCGGCAAAAAATTTTGAGATCAGGGCCCGAGCAACTGCGCGGGGTTGATCTCCTCGGGCGCCGCGTTGCCGTCGCGGCCCAGCAGCTTCTTGATCTTCGCGCCGAGCTTCAGCACCTTGGTCAACGTGTCGGTGTCGAGCTTCAGCATCTCGTCGCTCCACGCCGTCAGCGTGACCAGCAGTTCCTGCGTCTCGCGGATGCGCAGGCGCGCTTCGGCCGGGTCGCGGCTCAGTGCCGGATCGGCCAGCAGCTCGTTCAGCACCTCAATGGTGGGCGCGATCTCGCGGCGTTGGCGCTCACGCACCACGGTGCGCAACAGCTCCCACACCTGCGTGGAGGTCTCGAAGTGATCGCGCCGGTCACCGGCCAGGTGCACGAGCTTGATCAGGTTCCAGCCCTGCAGCTCGCGCAGGCTGTTGCTGACGTTCGACCGCGCCACATCGAGCGTGTCGGCGATCTCCTCGGCATGCATCGGCCGGCCGGTGATGAACAGCAGCGCGTGGATCTGCGCCACCGTGCGGTTGACACCCCAGCGCGTGCCCATCTCGCCCCAGTGCAGGACGAATCGGGACAGGGTCGGAGACAGGTTCATGGAGCGGACTCTAGGGTTGTCGAATATTTCTGTCAAGACAGAAATAAAGAAATCCCGGACGACACGATCCAGCCTTCGAGCGGATCGGCATCCGCCGGCCGGCCGAAGCCCGCCTGCCCGGCCGCCCAGGCGGCCTGCATCAGGCACAGCACGGCATCGAGCCGATCGCCCGACGCATCGGCCACCAGCGCATCGCGCTGCGCGTGCGACAGGCGCAGCCGCAGGCCGAGGCGCGAGCGGCCCTGCTCCAGCGCATCGAGCAGGTCCTTGCGGGCGATCAGGCGATCGGGCGTCTGCCGCGCCTTGTCGTCGGCCTTGTACGAGCGGCGGCCGATCAGCTCGCGTGCCAGCAGGCCGGGGTAGCCCTCGAGGGCGACGCGCTGCGCATCGCCCGGATGCAGCCCGGGCAGGTCGACACCGGCGTCGATCAGCAGCGGCACGCCGGCATGCAGCATGTACGCGACCGGCGGGTTGACCCACTTCATCGACGGCGACGAGCCGGCTGGGCCATCGGCCGCGCGGTGCGCGAACTTCGCGCCCACCGGGCGGGCATCGCAGAACGCCGCGAAGCGCGTGCGGATCTCGTCGCGCGACAGGCCGGCATAGTGGCGCATCAACGGCAGCCAGTCCATCGGCCAGCCGAGCGCCTGCACCAGCTCGCGCGGCAGGCCGAACGGGAAATCGAAGGCAGCGAGCCACGGGCCGGGCGTGCGCAGCCACGCGGCGAAATCATCGAAGCTCTCGTGCGTGTCGACACGTTCCAGCCGCACGACATTGCGCGACGCCTGGCCGCGCGCCACGGTGATCGGCTTGCGGCGCGTCGGCCGGCTGGTGAAATCAACGCCGGCGAGGTGCCAGTCCGGGAGAGAAGCAGAGGTCATTGGGGTGCCGGTACAGTCGAGCCCACACTCTAGCGATCTCCCATGGCCGACACCCCTGCCGACAAGTCCACGCCCTCGCCTTCTTCACGCGAGGAATCGAAAGAGCGGGACACGAAAGAGCGGGAGCCGAAGGAGCGCCTGGTCACCACCGAACACCGCACGATGGTCGGCAAGCGCAGGCTGGACTACAGCGTGACCTGCGGCACCGTCGTGCTGCGCGAGGACGAGCAGCGCGACGGCCAGCGCAGCGCCGACAAGCCGCGCGCCAGCCTGTTCTTCGTCGCCTACACGCTGAAGGGCGCGAAGCCCGAGACGCGGCCGGTCACCTTCAGCTTCAACGGCGGGCCGGGCTCGAGCAGCGTATGGCTGCACCTGGGCATCCTCGGGCCGCAGCGGGTCGTCACCGACGAGATGGGCAACGCGCCACCACCGCCCTATGCGCTGACCGACAACGAGCACACGCTGCTGACCGACAGCGACCTGGTCTTCATCGACCCGGTGGGCACCGGCCATTCGCGCATGGTCGAGGGCGAGAAGGTGACCGAGTTCCACGACTACCAGCGCGACCTCGATGCGGTGGGTGAGTTCATCCGGCTGTACCTGGCGCGCTACGGCCGCTGGGGCAGCCCGAAGTACCTGATCGGTGAAAGCTACGGCACGACGCGCGCGGCCGGCCTCTCGCTGCACCTGCAGGACAAGCACGACGTGTTCCTGAACGGGGTGATGCTGGTGTCGCTGGCGGTGGACCTGCAGACCTTGCACTTCGACCACGGCAACGAGCTGCCCTACCCCTTGTTCCTGCCGACCTATGCGGCCACCGCCTGGTACCACCGCGCGCTGGCGCCGGCGTTGCAGAAGAAGCCGCTGGCCGAGGTGATCGCCGCGGCCGAGGCCTTCGCGCTCGGCGACTACACGGTGGCGCTGATGCAGGGCTCGGCGCTCGACGCGAAGGCGCGCCAGCGCATCGCCGAGCAGGTGGCGCTGTACAGCGGGCTGAGCACCGCGTACGTGCTGCGCTGCGACCTGCGGCCGCGCGAGTTCCGCTACTTCAAGGAGCTGCTGCGCGAGCGTGGGCAGACGGTGGGCCGGCTCGACAGCCGCTTCCTCGGCATGGACCGCGACGATGCCGGCGAGGAGCCCGAGGGCGACCCGGCGATGAGCAACCTGCTGGGCGCATATGCGACCGGCATCAACCGGCTGCTGAAGGACACGCTGAAGTTCGAGACCGACGCGCCGTACGTGGTGCACGCGCCGATCTGGGACAAGTGGGGCTGGAAGGATTTCGCGGGCAAGTACGTGAACGTCGGCGGCAGCCTGCGGCGCGCGATGCATGCGAACCCTGCGATGCGGGTCTACGTGGCGAGCGGCTACTACGACCTCGCGACACCGCATGCCGCGGGCGACTACACGCTGAGCCACCTCGGGCTGCGCGAGCCGCTGCGCAAGAACATCAGCGTCAGCTACTTCGAGGCGGGGCACATGATGTACATCCACCAGCCGTCGTTGAAGCGGATGGCGGGGGAGTTGCGGGCGTTCGTGAAGGGGTGAGGCTCACCC
>NZ_JBFUFP010000198.1:0-7079 GCF_056403375.1 Rhizobacter sp. P2_H2 | reverse complement strand
CAGCACGACCGGCACGCGCTTGAACTGCAGCAGGCGGCGGATCTGGATCGCCGCGTCGCCGGCCTTCAGCTCCAGCGCGCGGGCGATCTCGGCATTCGGCCGCTGGCGGCGGCAATCGATGACATGGCGTGTCGCGCCGCCGATCTCGCCGTCATCGGGCATCAGGCGCAGGAAGCGGTACTGGATCTTCTCTTCCGCATGCGTCGCGACGAAGGTGCCCTTGCCCTGGCGGCGCACCAGCAGGTTCTCGTCGGCCATCGCGTCGATCGCCTTGCGCACCGTGCCCTGGCTCACCTTGTAGCGCGCGGCCAGCTCCATCTCGCTCGGGATCGCCTCGCCGGGCTTCCATTCGCCGCCCTGCAGGCTGCGCGTGATCAGCGCCTTGATCTGCTGGTACAGCGGGCTGAAGGCCGGCCCGCCGGCATCGGCGGGGGGCGCTTCGCCGGCAGCGGCAGCAGCAGAAAGGGAGGGGATCGAGGCGGCCATGAGACCGCGATTGCAGCACAGCTCGCCCCCTGTCGTCCATGACTGATGGAAGATGTCTTATATAAGACATAAGATCATTGACAAGGGGGTGGGTCGACACCTAGACTCGCCCTACACTTCAGGCACCACTGAACCCTGCGGAGACTCCTCATGAGCAAGAAACCCGTTCGCGTTGCCGTCACCGGTGCCGCCGGCCAGATCGGCTATGCCCTGCTGTTCCGTATCGCCTCGGGCGAGATGCTGGGCAAGGACCAGCCGGTGATCCTGCAACTGCTCGAGATCCCCGACGAGAAGGCCCAAAAGGCGCTGAAGGGCGTGATGATGGAACTCGACGACTGCGCGTTCCCGCTGCTGGCCGGCATGGAAGCGCACGGCGATGCCAACACCGCCTTCAAGGACACCGATTACGCGCTGCTGGTCGGCGCCCGCCCGCGCGGTCCCGGCATGGAACGCAAGGACCTGCTGGCCGCCAACGCGCAGATCTTCACCGCGCAAGGCAAGGCACTGAATGCCGTCGCATCGCGCAACGTCAAGGTGCTGGTGGTCGGCAACCCGGCCAACACCAACGCCTACATCGCGATGAAGAGCGCGCCCGACCTGCCGCGCAAGAACTTCACCGCGATGCTGCGCCTGGACCACAACCGCGCCGCGTCGCAGATCGCCGCCAAGACCGGCAAGCCGGTGTCGAGCATCGAGAAGCTGGCCGTGTGGGGCAACCACTCGCCGACGATGTACGCCGACTACCGCTTCGCGACGATCGACGGCAAGTCGGTCAAGGAACTGATCAACGACGACGTGTGGAACAAGGACACGTTCCTGCCGACCGTCGGCAAGCGCGGTGCCGCGATCATCGAAGCACGCGGCCTGAGCTCGGCCGCCTCGGCCGCCAACGCCGCGATCGACCACATGCGCGACTGGGCGCTGGGCAGCAACGGCAAGTGGGTCACGATGGGCATCGCCTCCGATGGCCAGTACGGCATCCCGAAGGACACGATGTTCGGCTTCCCGGTCACCACCGCCGGCGGCGAGTACAAGCTGGTCGAGGGCCTGGCGATCGACGCGTTCTCGCAAGAGCGCATCAACCTGACCCTCAAGGAACTGCAAGAGGAACAAGAAGGCGTCAAGCACCTTCTGTAAGCACGGCTGCGGGCCCGAGAGAAGGCCGGACTGCATCCGGCCTTTTTTTCGGCTCGACCGCTACGGAGCAAGCGATGAGCGACTGGAATCCAGCCCTGTACAAGCAATTCGAGGACGAGCGCACGCGCCCGGCGCGCGACCTGCTGGCGCAGGTGGATGCCATCCCGGCCGGTCCGGTGTTCGATCTCGGCTGCGGGCCGGGCAACTCGACCGAATTGCTGGTCCATCGCTTTCCCGGCGCGCAGGTCGTCGGCACCGACACCTCCGAGGCGATGCTCGCCAGCGCCCGGGAGCGCCTTCCGGGCTGCCGCTTCGAGCTGAGCGACATCTCCACCTGGCGCGCGACGTCATCCGCCACTTCGCCCGCCGCGCTGATCTACGCGAACGCCTCGCTGCAATGGGTGCCCGACCACGCGGCGCTGCTGCCACGGCTGTTCGCCGAGCTCGCGCCGGGCGGCACGCTCGCGATCCAGATGCCCGACAACCGCGACGAGCCCACGCACCGGCTGATGCGCGAGACCGCCGCGCTCGCGCCCTGGGCCGAGCCGATCGGCGATGCCGACCGCAAGCGCACGCCGATGCTCGGCGTCGGCGGCTACTACGACCTGCTCGCGCCGCTGGCCGCGCGGGTGCAGGTGTGGCGCACCGCCTACCAGCACCCGATGGCCGACGCCGCCGCAATCGTCGAATGGGTGCGCGCCACCGGGCTGAAGCCGTTCATCGATCCGCTGCCGCCCACGCTGCGCGCCTCGTTCCTCGAGGCCTACACCCGGCGCATCGCCGAGGCCTACCCGGCGCACGCCGACGGCCGGCTGCTGCTGGCGTTCCCGCGGCTGTTCATCGTCGCGACGAAGGCTGCCTGATGAACCAGCATCCGCGCGAGATCCTGTTCGGCGCCGGCGACGTGCTGCCCGCCCTGCCCGTCTGCGACCACTATGCCGGCGTCGAGGCCCGCATGCACAAGAGCCTCGCGCTGCAGGCCGAGCTCGGGCCGGTGTTCGACATCACGCTCGATTGCGAGGATGGCGCGCCGGTCGGCGGCGAGGCCGAGCATGCGCAGATGGTCGCGTCGTTCGTGATGTCGGCCGCCAACCGCCACGGCCGCGTCGGCGCCCGCGTGCATGCGCCGGACGAGGCCGCCTTCGATGCCGACGTCGACACGCTGGTCAAGCAGGCCGGCACCCGGCTGGCCTACCTGATGGTGCCCAAGGTCGAGAGCCTCGCGCAGCTGCAGGCCGCGATCTCGTCGATCGACGCCGCGGGCGTGCGCCACGGCCTCGAGCGGCAGATCCCGATCCACGCGCTGGTCGAGACGCACGGCGCGCTGCGCGAGGTCGACGCGATCGCCGCGCACCCGCGCATCGAATCGCTGTCGTTCGGCCTGATGGATTTCGTCTCGGCGCACCGCGGCGCGATCGGCCACCAGGCGATGAGCGCCACCGGCCAGTTCGAGCACCCGCTGGTGCTGCGCGCCAAGCTGGAGATCTCGGCCGCCTGTCACGGCCATGGCAAGGTGCCGTCGCACTGCGTCGTCACCGAGTTCCGCAAGCTCGATCTGCTGCAGAACGCTGCGACGAAGGCCGCGCGCCAGCTCGGCTACCTGCGCATGTGGAGCATCCACCCCGACCAGGTCCGCACCATCGTCGACGCGTTCGCGCCGACCGCCGCCGAGACCGACCTCGCGACCGAGATCCTGATGGCGGCCCAGGCGGCCCGCTGGGCGCCCACCAGCCACCGCGACACGCTGCATGACCGGGCGAGCTACCGCTACTACTGGCATGTGCTGGAGCGCGCGGCCCGCACCGGGCAACCGCTGCCGATCGAGGTGCGGCAGGCCTTCTTCGCGGAGGGCCTGTGATGTTTTCCACGCCCTCGCGCGGCAAGTGCGCAACAAGCCTTCAAATTGTTTCAAAGACGGGGGTTGCAGCCCGATGTGTGCCACCACCAACCTCCACAATCGCTCCTTCTCACAACCCGTTGGAGCGACACGATGTCCCGCAACCTCTTTCTTGCCAATGCCTTCGCACTGGCCGTTGGCCTGACCTCGGCTGCCGCGATGGCTGCCGATCCCGCCACCCCGGCGAAGCCGGCCGCGAAGCCCGCTGCTGCCGCCCCGGCGAAGAAGGCTCCGCCCAAGAAGGTCGAAGCGACGCTGCCGGCCGCCGACCAAGGCCAGCTCGACGCTGCCGAGCGCACGCTGTACGGCCCGTACGAGTGCGAGTTCAACCAGAAGATCGACGTCTCGATCAACCCGAAATTCCCCGGTTACGTCGACGTGGCCTTCGGCAAGAAGCTGTTCACGATGAAGCCGGTGTCGTCGTCGACGGGTGCGCTGCGCCTGGAAGACGTCAAGGGCGTCACGCTGCTGCTGCAGATCGCCAACAAGTCGATGCTGATGGACACCAAGGCCGGCCAGCGCCTGGTCGACAACTGCGTGCACGAGAAGCAACGCGCTGCCGCTGCGGCCGCCGGCAAGTAAACGCCGACGGTCTCCGGAGATCGAGCCAGCGCCCTGCCCCCGTTTTTTCGTTCCCTGTGCCTCGGGTCGCGACGACGACCGGTGGCCGGCGCCTGGCAGATCCGCGCAATGCGGCTGCAGGGCTTTCCCTTTCCTGACCGTCATTGCCCCCCGGAGAACCGCATGCTTCAAGCCTATCGCCAACATGTCGCCGAACGCGCCGCCCTCGGCATTCCGCCGCTGCCGTTGTCGGCCGCGCAGACCGCCGAACTGATCGAGCTGCTGAAGGCGCCGCCGGCCGGTGAAGGCGCCAACCTGGTCCACCTGCTGACGCACCGCGTGCCCGCGGGCGTGGACGATGCGGCCAAGGTGAAGGCCTCGTACCTGGCGGCGGTGGCGCATGGCACCGAAACGAATTCGCTGATTTCCCGCGAACTGGCGACCGAGCTGCTGGGCACGATGCTCGGCGGCTACAACATCAGCCCGCTGATCGACCTGCTTGATGACGCCGCGGTCGGCGCCGTCGCCGCCAAGGGCCTGAAGGGCACCTTGCTGATGTTCGACCAGTTCCACGACGTGAAGACCAAGGCCGACAAGGGCAACGACCACGCCCGCGCGGTGCTGCAGAGCTGGGCCGATGCCGAGTGGTTCACGTCGCGCCCGGAAGTGCCGGCCTCGATCACCGTCAGCATCTTCAAGGTCGGCGGCGAGACCAACACCGACGACCTGTCGCCGGCGCCCGACGCGTGGAGCCGCCCCGACATCCCKYTGCAYGCGCTGGCGATGCTGAAGAACRCACGCCCCGGCATCACGCCCGAGGAAGACGGCAAGCGCGGCCCGATCAAGTTCATCGAGGACCTGCGCGCCAAGGGCCACCTGGTGGCGTATGTGGGCGACGTGGTCGGCACCGGCTCCAGCCGCAAGTCGGCGACCAACTCGGTGCTGTGGTTCACCGGCGAAGACATTCCCTACGTGCCGAACAAGCGCTTCGGCGGCGTGTGCCTGGGCAACAAGATCGCCCCGATCTTCTACAACACGATGGAAGACGCCGGCGCGCTGCCGATCGAGCTCGACGTGAGCCAGATGGCGATGGGCGACGTGGTCGAGCTGCGCCCGTATGAAGGCAAGGCGCTGAAGAACGGCCAGGTGATCTCCGAGTTCAAGGTCAAGAGCGACGTGCTGTTCGACGAGGTGCGTGCCGGCGGCCGCATCCCGCTGATCGTCGGCCGCGGGCTGACCGCGAAGGCGCGCGAGGCGCTGGGCCTGGCCCCGTCGACGCTGTTCCGCCTGCCGCAGAGCCCGGTCGACACGAAGAAGGGCTACTCGCTGGCGCAGAAGATGGTCGGCAAGGCCTGCGGCCTGCCGGTGGTCAACGGCCAGCAGCAGGGCGTGCGCCCGGGCACGTACTGCGAACCGCGCATGACCAGCGTCGGCTCGCAGGACACGACCGGCCCGATGACGCGCGACGAGCTGAAGGACCTGGCCTGCCTGGGCTTCAGCGCCGACCTGGTGATGCAGAGCTTCTGCCACACCGCGGCCTACCCGAAGCCGGTCGACGTGAAGATGCACCACGAGCTGCCGGAGTTCATCAGCACGCGCGGCGGCATCTCGCTGCGCCCGGGTGACGGCGTGATCCACAGCTGGCTGAACCGTTTCCTGCTGCCCGACACCGTGGGCACCGGCGGCGACAGCCACACCCGTTTCCCGATCGGCATCAGCTTCCCGGCGGGCTCGGGCCTGGTCGCGTTCGCCGCGGCCACCGGCGTGATGCCGCTGGACATGCCGGAGAGCGTGCTGGTGCGCTTCAAGGGCACGATGCAGCCGGGCGTCACGCTGCGCGACCTGGTCAACGCGATCCCGCTGTACGCGATCAAGCAGGGGTTGCTGACGGTCGAGAAGAAGGGCAAGAAGAACATCTTCTCGGGCCGCATCCTCGAGATCGAGGGGCTGCCCGACCTGAAGGTGGAGCAGGCCTTCGAGCTGAGCGATGCGTCGGCCGAGCGTTCGGCGGCCGGCTGCACGGTGCACCTGAACAAGGAACCGATCATCGAGTACATCAACAGCAACATCTCGCTGATGAAGTGGATGATCGCGCAGGGCTACTCCGATGCACGCACGCTGGAGCGCCGCATTGCCGCGCAAGAGGCCTGGCTCGCGAACCCGCAGCTGCTGAAGGGCGATGCCGATGCCGACTACGCGGCGGTGATCGAGATCGACCTGGCCGACGTGCACGAGCCGATCGTGGCCTGCCCGAACGACCCGGACGACGTGAAGACGCTGGCCGAGGTGTCGGGCGCGAAGATCGACGAGGTGTTCATCGGTTCGTGCATGACGAACATCGGCCACTTCCGTGCGGCGAGCAAGCTGCTCGAGGGCAAGCGCGACATCCCGGTGAAGCTGTGGGTGGCGCCGCCGACCAAGATGGATGCGCACCAGCTGACCGAGGAAGGCCACTATGGCGTGCTCGGCACGGCGGGCGCTCGCATGGAGATGCCGGGCTGCAGCCTGTGCATGGGCAACCAGGCGCAGGTGAAGGAAGGCGCGACGGTGTTCTCGACGAGCACGCGCAATTTCCCGAACCGGCTGGGCAAGAACAGCAATGTCTACCTCGGCTCGGCCGAGCTGGCGTCGATCTGCTCGAAGCTCGGTCGCATTCCGACGAAGGACGAGTACATGGCTGACATGGGGGTGCTGACGGCGGCCTCCGACAAGGTCTACCAGTACCTGAACTTCGACCGGATCAAGGAATATTCGGAAGCTTGATGGTTGATTTGGGCTTGGCCTCCCTCCGCGCGAAAGGCGCGGGTGGGGAGGCTGTGGCGCGCCTTGTGCCACCACCCTGCCTTGCAGAGGTGACAAGCGAACAAATGAGGGACAAGGCGTGCGAACGCCCGCATGCTTGTCGGTCACTTCAATCTTTTCCCTCAACAAGAGCGGATGGTGTTGAGCGGCGGGTGAGGGGATGGGCTGGGGGCTCAGCCTCGGCGGTCGGCCCTGG
>NZ_JBFUFP010000197.1:0-7107 GCF_056403375.1 Rhizobacter sp. P2_H2 | reverse complement strand
CCCCCTGGTGGGCGCTGCCGCTGCCGCGCCAGAAGCGGTCGAACAGCCGCGGCAGCTCGGCCACCGCGATGCCCGGCCCCTGGTCGCGCACGCGCAGCCCCTGCGCATCGACGGCCAGCGTCACCACCGCGCCCGGCGGTGAATGCAGGATCGCGTTCTCCGCCAGGTTCTTCACCAGGATGAACAAGGCCCCCGCGTCGGCCTGCAGCCGCACCGGCGCGGCCGGCTGCTCCACCTGCAGCGCCACCGCATGCCGCCCGGCCAGCCGCTCCAGCTGGCCGGCCGCATCGGTCACGGTGCGCGTCACGTCGGTCGGCTCGAAGATGTAGTTCTGCGCCTCGCTGGCCTCGGCCAGGTGCAGCAGCTGGTGCACCTGCCGGGCCATGAAATCCAGGTCCTTCAGCAGCAGCTCGCGGCGCTCGCCACCCTGCTCGTCCAGCTCGACCTCGGCGCGGATCAGCGCCAGCGGCGTCTTCAGCTCGTGCGCGGCCGCGGCCAGGAACTCCTGCTGCACGCGGTAGCCGGTCTCCAGCCGCGCCAGCGCCTGGTTGAAG
Source organism: Rhizobacter sp. P2_H2 (assembly GCF_056403375.1). Classification (NCBI taxonomy): domain Bacteria; kingdom Pseudomonadati; phylum Pseudomonadota; class Betaproteobacteria; order Burkholderiales; family Sphaerotilaceae; genus Rhizobacter; species Rhizobacter sp. P2_H2. The sequence continues at coordinate 6,553 of NZ_JBFUFP010000197.1, read as the reverse complement.
GCCTCGATCAGCGGCGACAGCTCGCGCGGCAGCCGCGTGCCGTCCAGCCGCGCCTTCAGGTTGTGCGGACCGATGCCCGCCGCCGCGGCCGAGGCGGCCCGCACCGGCTCCAGCAGGCGGCGCAGCGTCAGCAGCACGACGCCGGTGAAGACGCACACCGCCAGCACCGCGGCGACGACGCCGCCCTTCACGAAGATGCCACCGCCCACCCGGCGCAGCACCGTCTCCAGCCGGTCGCTGCGCGCCACCTGGATCACGTAGTCCTCCCCGGCGTGCTGCAGCGGCCGGTTCAGCACGTGCAGCGTGTACTCGCCGGTGGGCACCGCAGTGACGGTCTCGTTGCCGGCCACCGGCTGCATCGCCAGCACCTGCGCGGCCGGGCCGTCTTCGCCGGACATCAGCACATGCCCCAACGCATCCAGGATGCGGTAGCTGAAATCCTTCGGCAGGCCGTCGACCATCGCCCGGTGCTTGTCGCTCAGTACCAGCTGCACCGGCCGCCCCTGCGCGTCGAAGCGCAGCCCGCGCTCGAGGTGCTTCGCGGTGTCCTCCAGCCCCTGGCGCGTCGCGTCGGCCGGCCCTTGCATCAGCAGCGCGGCCAGCACGACACCGGCCATCAGCATCACGACCACCAGGCCGCCGCTCGCGGCCAGCAGCAACTGCGCCGCGAGGCTAGACGGAATCCGCAGCGCGAAGCGCATAGCCATGTCCCCTGACGTTGACGATCTCCAGCGTCGAGCCGATCGCCGGCAGCTTCTTGCGCAGCCGGTGCAGCGCCACATCGAGCGCATTCGGCGTCACCGCCTCGTCGACGCCCCAGGCCGCGCGCTCCATCGCACTGCGGCGCACCGTCTGGCCGGCCGCGCGCACCAGGCTCAGCATGATCTGCAACTCGGCCGGCGGCAAGGTCACCGATTCGCCGGCACAGGTCATGCAACCGGCTTCGGGTTTCAGCTGCAGGTCGCCGAATTCCGGCGACAGGCTCTGCAGCTGGGCCGGCCGGCGCATCAGCGCCCGCACGCGGGCCACCAGCTCTTCCATCGCGAACGGCTTGGCCAGGTAGTCGTCGGCGCCCGCCTCCAGCCCGGTCACGCGGTCGTGCAGCGCGTCGCGGGCGGTCAGCATCAGGCACGGCACACGCCGCCCGGCGGCCCGCAGGCGGCGCACCAGGTCGAGCCCGTCACCGTCGGGCAGGCCGCGGTCGACGATCAACGCGGCATAGTCGGCCTCGGCCAGCGCATGCCAGGCCGGCTCGATGCGCTCGAAGGCGTCCACCTCGATGCCCGCGCCCGACAACGCCTTGCCGACCAGCGCGGCCAGGCGGGTGTGGTCTTCGACCAGCACGACACGGTTCATCGAGGGCGGGACTCCGTTCAGAAGCGGTAAAGGTAACCCAGGCGCACCGCCGGCAGCGTGCGGCGGTCGACCAGCGGGCTGTCCTTGATGCTCGAGCCGAGCGCGGTGGCGCTGACGTCGAGGAACGCGCCGTCGCGCATCGAGAAGCCGTAGAACGTGCGCAGGCCGACCTCGGCATTGGTGGTGGCACGCCCTTCGTAGGCCGGGCGGAACGCGGTGGCTTCCTCCGGCCGCACGCCGTAGTAGTAGTCGACGTACTTCGCGTCGCGCCAGACGGCGGCGACGCGCGGCGTGAACATGAAGCGCCCGAAGCGGAAGTCGCGCTCCACCCCGAGGCGCGCCTCGGTGCCCTTGCTGTTCGACGACGCATCGCCCGCCAGTTCGGCCGACAGCTTGGCGTACTCGGTGCGCCACTGCACCGCGCCGCCCAGCCAGAAGCTCGGCTTGCGCTCCGCCATGCCGGCGAGGATCGGCGCGTCATCCGACTCGTAGCCGTCGCCCAGCGCATAGCGCGCGCGCACCGCGAACGACACCGGCCCGGCACTCGGCAGTTTCAGGTCGGCGCCGAGGCCGAGCACGCGCACGTACTCATTCTCGAAAGTGATCAGCGGCAGCACCCGCGTCTTGTTCTCGGCGCCCGCGTACACCGGCCGCTGCCAGCCGACGCCGATCCCCAGGCCCCAGCCCGAGGGCGGCGGCGGGGGCTGGTCTTCTCCCGGCTGCGGCTGCGCGATGACCAGCGGGGCGGCAGCCAGGGCGAGCATGGACAGGACGACGGAACGGAGCAGAGTGGGTTTCAGCATGGCGAAGTGGATCCAATGGGGAAGCCGCGATGGTTCTTTCAGTCGACTTACGGGGGACTTACCCGCGGCGGCGCGATACATCATGTGACCAGAATTCACAGCAGCGGCCGCAACGCCTGGGCCGCCTCGTGCAACAGCGGCAGCAGCTGCGAGCGCATCTGCTCCGGCGTGTAGGCGACCGACTGCAGCGTCATGCCGACGGCGCCCTTGCAGACGCCCTTGCGGTCGCGCAGCGCGGTGGCGATGCCCGACAGGCCCAGGTCGCGCTGTTGCGCGGTGATCCAGTGGTCGAGCGAGCGCGCCGCGCGCACATGCTCGCGGAATACCTCGGCCGTGCTGACGGTGTGGGCGGTGAACGCATGGAAGTCGTGCGCGGCGAGCCAGGCATCGAGCTCCGCATCGGCCAGTGCCGACACCATCACGATGCCCGGCGTCGCGACGTGCGCCGGCGCCCGCGCACCGACGTGGTAGCCGATCGACACGACGCGCGGCGCGTTGCTGCGCGCCACGTACACCACCTCGTGCCCGTCCAGCACGCTGACGTTGACCGTCTCGCCGCATTGCATCGACACCCGCTGGATGAACGGCTGCACCAGCCGCGGCAGCCGGGCCGCGCCGATGTAGCTCTGGCCCAGCCGCAGCACGCGGGGGGCGAGCCAGAAGCGCTTGCCGTCGGTGCCGGCATAGCCGAAGTGCACCAGGCTCAGCAGGTAGCGGCGTGCCGCGGTGCGGGTGAGGCCGGTCAGCTGCGCCGCCTCGCTGGGCGTGAGGCGCGAATGGTCGTCATCGAAGGCCTCGATCACGCGCAGGCCCTTGCCCAGGCCTTCGATGAGGTCCTTCCGGTCGATCTGGAACGGGATGTCGTCCATGGGGTGGTGGGGATCGATGACCCGCGTAGTTACCCGAAAAAAGCGCGATAGTCGCGCAGGTCGAGCGATCATCGCTCAATTCGGGGGTCGCCACGCTTGTGGCGCCCCCGGGGGCTGCCTACGCTCGCGCCGATGAAGATTTCCGGCAGCACGCGCGTTTTCCTGATCCTCGGCGACCCGGTGGCGCAGGTGCGCGCGCCGGAGGTGTTCAACCACCTGTTCGCGCGCCACGGGGCCGATGCGGTGCTGGTGCCGGCGCAGGTGGCGCCGGCCGACCTGGCGGCCTTTGCGCGGCAGGCGCTGAAGGCCCGCAACATCGACGGGCTGTGGCTCGCGATCCCGCACAAGACGGCGATGGTCGAGCTGCTGGACCGCTGCGACCGGCTCGGCCGCAGCGCCGGCGCGGTGAATGCGGCCCGGCGCAACGGCGACGGCACGCTGGAGGGGGCGCTGTTCGACGGCGTCGGCTTCACGAAGGCGCTGGCGCATTTCGGCGTGCCGGTGGCCGGCCGGACGGCGCTGGTGGTCGGCGTGGGCGGCGGCGGTGTCGCGATCGCGACCTCGCTGGCCGCGGCCGGTGCGGCGCGCATCGCGCTGTTCGACACTGCCCGCGGCCGCACCGCGGCGATCGCCGAACGGCTCGCCGCCGAGTTCGGCGTCGAGGTGGTGTCGCAGGCAGAGGCGGCACCGGCCGGGTTCGACCTGGTCGTCAACGCGACGCCGCTCGGCCTGCACACCGACGATCCGCTGCCCTTCGACCCCGCGCAACTCGATCGCGCTGCCGTGGTGGTCGACATCCTGATGAAGAACCAGCCGACGCCGCTGCTGCGGGCCTGCCATGCGCGCGGCATCRTCGCGCACCCCGGCTTCGAGATGCTGGTGCAGCAGGTGCCGGAGTACCTGCGCTTCTTCGGCTTCGATTCGATCGCGCAGGCGGTGCAGGCCGATGCCTCCGGGCTGCGCGCCATCTTCCAACGACAAGGAGACACGACATGAACCCATCGATCCGCCATGCATGGATCGCCGCGCTGCTCGGCACGGCTGCCTGTTGCACCGCGCTGTCCGTCCAGGCCCAGACCGTCAAGCTGGCCGTGATCCAGGAGCTGTCGGGCACCGGCGCCACGGCCGGCACGAATGCGAAGAACGGCATCGAGCTCGCGGTGAAGGAGATCAACGCGGCCGGCGGCATCCTCGGGCGCAAGCTCGAGACGCTGGTCAACGACACCCAGTCGAACCCGGGCGTCGCGAAGGGCCTGGCGACGAAGGCGGTGGACGACGACGTGTTCGCGGTGCTCGGGCCCACCTTCTCCGGCTCGGTGCTGGTGAGCATGGCCGAGACGCGGCGTGCCGAGGTGCCCAACTTCACCGGCGGCGAGGCCACCTCGATCACGCAGCAGGGCAACCCGTACATCTTCCGCACCAGCTTCACGCAGGCCTCGTCGATGCCGAAGGTGGCGCGCTACATCGCGGCCACGCTGAAGGCGAAGACGGTGGCGGTGATGTTCGTCAACAACGACTTCGGCAAGGGCGGGCGCGATGCCTTCGTCAAGTCGGCCGAGGCGAGCGGGCTGAAGGTGGCGGCCGACATCTCCACCGAATCGGGCCAGGTCGACTTCGCGGCGCCGGTGCTGCGCGCGAAGCAGAGCAATGCCGACGTGCTGTTCGTCTACACCAACGAGGAGGAGTCGGCACGCGCGCTGCGCGAGCTGCGCAAGCAGGGCTGGAGCAAGCCGGTGATCGGCGAGACCACGCTGACCGGCCAGAAGGTGATCGACCTGGCGGGCGAGGCGGCGAACGGCGCGATCGCGCACGTCGGGCTGACGGTGGATGCGCCGACGCCGGCGATGCGGGCCTTCCGCAGCAAGTTCGAGAAGGAATACAAGTACGTCTCGGACCACAACGGCATCAAGGGCTACACCAGCGTCTACATGCTGAAGGCGGCGATCGAGAAGGTCGGCAAGTTCGACCGCGTGGCGGTGGCGAAGGCGCTGCACGGGCTGACGATCCCCGTGGCGAAGGAGCCGGGCGTGCTGATGGACGTGAGCATCGATGCCAACGGCGACCTCGACCGCGAGAGCTTCATCGTCGAGGTGAAGAACGGCAAGCAGGAGGTGCGGGAGACGCTGCCGGCGCTCGGCAAGAAGTCGTGACCTGACTGCCGTGACATGAGCGATTTCCTGCAACTGGTGCTCTCGGGCATGGCGACGGGCAGCATCTACGCGCTGGCCGCGCTCGGCTTCACGCTGCTGTGGCAGGCCTCGGGCACGATCAACTTCGCGCAGGGCGAGTTCGTGATGCTGCCGGCCTTCACGATGCTCGGCTTCATGAGCGTCGGCCTGCCGCTGTGGGCCGGCTTCGTGCTGACCTGCGTGCTGGCGGTGGTCGTGCTCGGCTGGGCCTTCAAGCGCGGCATCGCCGACCCGCTGCTGCGCTTCGGGCTGATGCCGGTGGTGGTGGCCACGATCGGCCTGGCGATCGCGATGCGCAACGGCGTGCGTGCCGGCTTCACCGCCGAGGCGCATCCGTTCCCCGGCCTGTTCGCCGACCGGCTGTTTCATGTCGGCGGTGTCGCGGTGACGCTGGTCGACCTGGGAACGCTCGCGATGGCGCTGGTGCTGGTGTTCGGCACGCAGGCCTTCCTCGCGAAGACGGTGACCGGCCGCGCGATGCAGGCGGTGGCGCAGAACACCGAGAGTGCCACCGTGCTCGGCATCGACGTGCCGCGGATGGTGTTCTACACCTTCGCGATCAACGCGCTGCTGGCCTGTGCCGCGGCGCTGCTGGTCACGCCGACCTACCTGGCGAAGTTCGACATGGGCGAGCCGCTGGGCACCAAGGCCTTCTTCGCCGCGATCATCGGCGGCTTCAACAACTCGCGCGGCGCGCTGCTCGGCGGGTTGATCGTCGGCGTGGCCGAGAACCTGGCGTCGGCGTACATCTCGCCGGCCTACAAGGACGCCGTCGCGCTGGTGGTGTTCATGCTGGTGATCCTGTTCAAGCCGCAGGGGCTGCTGGGCCGCCGCGAGGAGCGCAAGGTATGAAGTGGGACAAATCCCTGGCCACCGCGCTGGTGCCCGGCCTGCTCGGCCTGGCGCTGCTGGTCGCCGTGCCGCCGTTCCTGAAGAGCTACGGCCTGTACCTGCTGAGCTACTGGCTGGTGTTCGTGATCGCGACGATGGGGCTGAACCTGACGGTCGGCCATGCGGGGCAGAAGTCGCTCGGGCATGCGGCCTTCTTCGGCATCGGCGCCTACACGCTGGCGATCGTGATGAAGGCCGGCTTCAGCTTCTGGCTGGGTCTGCCGCTCGCGATGGCGGGCTGCTTCGTGGTCGGGCTCGCGCTCGGCTTCCCGGCGCTGCGGGTGCAGACGATCTACCTCGCGTTCGCGACCCTCGGCTTCAACACCGCGGTGTGGCTGGTGATGCGCAACGAGGAGTGGCTGACCGGCGGCACCTTCGGCATCAACAACATCGCGCGGCCCTCGCTGGCCGGCCTGTCGCTGGAACGCAGCCTGCCGTACTACTA
>NZ_JBFUFP010000196.1:0-7177 GCF_056403375.1 Rhizobacter sp. P2_H2 | reverse complement strand
ACTGGGAACACCGTGCCTACTGGGGCGCGGACCAGATCAAGTGGGGCACCGCCAACACGGCCTCGCGCATGCGCATGGGCGACCTGCCGCCATCCGGACAGTGGGTGATGTTGAAGGTGCCGGCCAGCAGCGTCGGCCTGAACGGTGCGCAGCTCGACGGCATGGCCTTCACGCTGTTCGGCGGCCGCGCCGCCTACGGACTCACCGGTGCCCGCATGGGCGATCAGCAGTGGACGAAATGGTTCTGCAACTTCCTGCCGACTGGCGCGCGCGTGCAGGGCGACGAGGTGTGGGACCTGCTGGCGCCCAACGACCTTTGGGCGCCGTTCGAGCCGCAYGACGGCGTGGTGCCCAGCCTGCCGCAACTGGTGGGCAGCACGGACGGCGACATCTTCGGCGAATCGACGTCGCAGACGCGGGCCGTGCCCGTCAGCGGCTTCAACCTCACCTACCCGACGGCGGCTGGCTGGCGCGGCCACACCATCGGGAATTTCGCCAACGTGACGATCAGCACGGACGGCAGCGACCGCCTGACCAACTGGATCTACCTCGACGAGCTGGCGCCGCCGCGTGCGCTGCTGGCCCTGGTGGTCACCCGGCGCAGCACGACGGCGCCCGAAGAGACGCGCACCGTGTTCTGGGGCGAGAACCACCTGGAGCAGCTCGCGGCCGCATCCTCCGCCTTCCAGTCGGTACTGACGGCCGAGCGTGCGGGCCCGCTGCCACAGTCCGGCACCTGGGTGCAGTTGAACCTGATGGCGCTGCGGATCGCGGAGATCGCCACGCAGCAGCTGGTGCGCGTGCGCTTCCTGGCCTTCGGCGGAACCGTTTCCTTCAGCGAGATGTCCCGCTATCCCACGGTGGCGTCCACCACGCCGCAGCGCCTGTGGCCGGTCAGCATTGCTTCGGGCGGCGGATCCACCACGCCGCCCTACTCGACGCTGCTGAACGGCACGCTGGTRCCGCAGAACAACCTCGGTGTGCTGACGCCGACGCCTTCCTCGCGCATCGGCACCGTGCGCATCTACACCGAGCTGGTGAGCGACCCGCTGATCAAGAAGCTGTCGGGCCACGAGCAATCCCAGTTGCTGTTGCGCGGCGTCTCCGGCTTCGCCGACTACCTGCGCGCGCGCATCGACCGCGCCGACGACATCACCGACTTCGGTTTCGCGCACATGCAGGTCGACATCTACCGGATGCGCCAGCTGACCATGAGCACGACCGATGCGTCGCGGCTCGCGGTGTCGCCAATGCTCGCGAGCATCGCCAAGTCCGACAGCGCGCTGGTGGTGCAGAACCAGATCCGCGACTACCTCACGACCGTCAAGACCTCGCCCGTGCGCGGACTGACGGCCGCGGCGGCGCCGTCGCCGTCGGTGCCGACCGCGTTGGCGGCCGCCAGCAGCCTGGCGATCAACAGCCTGGTGCCGGCCGCGCAATTGGCGATCTCGACCGGTGCCGCAGAGGTGGGCGCCGTCTCGCTGGCCAGGGTGGTCAGTCCCAGGGTCTCGACCTCCGGCCGCGTGCTGCTGCAGCCCCGCGCACCGCTGCCCGTCGTCTACTCGACGCCCATCATCGGTGCTTCCGAGGTGCGCACCACCGCCATCGCCGACCGGCTGCGCAGCCCGCCCTCGCCCGAGGCGCGCGACTATGCGCTGCTGAACCGCTATAACACCGTCAAGTCGCTGCTCGCGCTGCTGGACCAGTTCATGAAGGAGGACAGCGGCGAGATGCCGGCACTGCTGGATGGATTCAGCATCCCGGGACTGACCAACGATCCGTTCGTGCTCGGCAGCAACACGCCCGGCAGGCGCCTGCTGATGGAGTTCCGCACCACGCCGTCGCTGCTGGAGTTGCTGAGGCAGGCACCGCCGCCCGTCAATCCGAATTCGGTCGACGAGGCCACGATGTTCACGCAGACCGTGTCGCTGTCGGACCTCACCATCTCCATCCTGCGCCAGCTCGAAGCGCGCCTGGTCGTCTACCGCGACGCCCTGACGCGCGCCCAGACCGCGCTCGACCAGCTGCAGTCCGAGAACGACGCGAGCCAGGCGCGCCTGTCCGAAGTGGCCGACGAACTGGCCGAGGCGCGCCATGACGTCAGCGTGGCGCGCGCCCTGATGACCGAGGAACAGGAACGCATCGCCGCCGTCAACGCGCGGCGCGCCAAGGTGCTGAGCGAGGAGGTGAAGTTCGTCGCCTACATCCGCCCGCGCGAGACCGACACGGTGCTCGCCACGCCGACCCACTCGGTGGATCCAGGCCTGCTGGAGGCGCCCGTCCCGGCCTGCCTGCGCGAGCATCCGGACACGCCCGATGAACTGATGGACATGCTGCAGGTGCTGCGCGAGGCGCCCAGCAACTGGTTCGTGCGCGCCCCGAAGATCCTGCAGCAGCTCGACCGGCTGGAGCCCATGGTCAAGCTGATGCAGAGCGCGCAGCTGCGTGCCGTCACGGGCATTGCGGTGCCCAGGCCCGTGCAGCCGGCGGCCAGCGCCACGGTGCTGGCCAAGGGCATCGCACGTGTCGCCACGCGCCAGGTCGAGGCGCTGGCGCCGCGCCTGACCGCCATGCAGGGCTTCAACCTCGCGGCGCTGTCCACCACCACCACCTGGCAGAGCCTGCGCGTGCAGGCCGAGGCGGTGGTCAGCTTCGGCGACCTGGCCGAGGGCGGGCATGGCCGGCCGGACGTCGCGCGCGCCGCGGCCGTCGAGCTGCAGAACATGCGCAGCATCGTCAGCTGCCTGCATGCCGAGTTCTCCGGCGTGCCGGCCGTGCTGCGGCTGCAATGGGCGGAGCTGCTGTCCGAGTTCGACGACGCGCCCAACCTGCGCAACCTGGCGACGCTGACGGGTTGGGCGAGCATCGGCTACATCGACCGGCGCCAGATGCAGGCGTACGTCGACTGGCTGTTCGCGCAGATCGTCGACAACGTGCCGCAAGCGGTGGCGCTGGTCAACGACATCGTGCGCATGTGCCTGCTGCTGGCCAGCCACGCGCCGGTCGATCGCATCGTCAGCGGCCGCATGGCGCGGCCGGTCACGGGCATCAGCCCGGGTGTCAGCATCCCGCTGTCGGTGCTGGACGCGGCGCCGCTGCGCGTGGGCATGCAGGCCCTGCTGTACCGCAACGATGCGCTGGTCGCGCGCGCGCTGGTCGAGGACCTGGGCGCGGAGATCTCGGCACGGGTGATCCACACCTCGAGCGCGCGGGTCGACCTCGGCGACGACGTGCGCGTGCATTTCGACAGCAGTGCCATGGTCAGCCTGAAGGCGCAGACGGCCGGCCGCACGCTGTTCCGCACGCCATGAGTGAACGCAGGGTCCACCGGCTGCAACTGCGCGCCGCCGACGAGGCGTCGGTGACGCGCATGCTGCCGCGGCTCGAGGATGCGCTGCGCTGCGCCAGCCTGCCCGGCGACGACGCGCGCGTGCTGCTCGTGCGCCGGCTGGCGCTCGGGTGCATCGCGCCCGACATCAGCCCGCAGGCCTTGTCGATGCTGATCGAGCGTCAGGTGGCGCAGGCCGGCACGGCCTGGGCCGAGAACGATCCCGCGGCTGTTCCACCGCCGCAGGCCGAGGTGGTGTGTTTCGCGAGTCCGCTGGACGCGCGCGTGCGCCTGGGGCTGAGGTTGTTGCGCGGTGCGTCCTGCGAGGCGTGGTACTGGCCGCTGGCGGTGCCGGAATTCGAACCGGGGCTGCCTTTCGTGCTGCAGGCGCGCCGCGTGCTTCGGACGCTGGCCGCCTGGCCGCAGGCACGCATCGCGGTGCCGGCCTGGGTCGCCGCCATGGTGCGTGCCGGCGGTGCGGCGACGCTGGCCGCGGCGATGAACGAGCGCGAAGGCACGGGCTTGCTGCAGCAGGCCGCGCTGCCCRTCCTCGAGGATCTCGACGAACGTCCGGCCCCGCAAGACAGGCCCTCCGAGTCCGGACCGCATGGCGTTCAGGTGCCGGATGCGCCTGCGGATCCGCTGCTGTCTCTGCCGCGCTGGCTGCGCAGCGTGCTGCAGGCCTCCGGTGGATTCGATGCCGAGCTCGCCCCGCTGCGATCACACCGTTCACGAAGCGAGTCGGTCGGCGCGACACGCGCTACGGTGCCGGGTGGCGGGCCAGAAGCCCTCGAGGCGACGGCCTCGGTCGACACGGCACGGGCGCAGGAACGCGCAGGCGCATCACCGACGTCCCCGAAGGCCGAGCTGCGGCAGGCCACCGAGGGTCCGCGGAAATCGCCGGAGGCTTCCCCTGTGGTGGCCAGGCCGACGGACTTTCCACCGCTCGCCACGAGCCTGCATCACGTCCTGCTCGAGCAGTCGCCCTATCTCGAGCCCACCGCCTGCGGCGGCCTGCTGTTCCTGCTGCCGGTGCTGGCGCGGCTGGGATTCGCCGGCCAGGACCCGCTGCCTGCGGACCTCGCGCAACACGTGCTGCATCTCGCCTTGCAGCGATTGCCGGTGGACGACGACGACCCGGGCTGGCAGCTCGCGCGGCCCGCACCCGATCTTGAAAGCGGAGCGCGCGCGCTGCACTGGCTCAGGCTGGCCCGCCGCTGGCTCTGGCGTGCCGGCCGCCTCGGCTTGCGCCGCCTGGTGCTGCGTCCCGCGCGCCTCGGCGTGAGCGCGACGCATGCCGACCTGCACTTCACGCTCGACGACGTCGACCTGCGCGTGCGCCGCCTCGGCCTGGACATCGATCCCGGCTGGCTGCCCTGGTACGGCCGCGTCGTCGGTTTTCATTTCGAGGGGCAGGCCCGGCCATGAACGCACCGGAACGCCTGTTGCCACCGATCGCTGGCCTGACGCTGGCCGAACAGGCGTTGGCACAGCTCGCGCCGGACGAGGTCGACGCGATGGCTGCGCCGGAAGCCCATTGGCTGGTGAGCTTGCGGGACCGCGAGACCGCAGCCGGGCCTTCTGCGCTGGATCGCGCGGTCCAGCGGCTGTCGAATGCCCTGGCCCTGCTGCCGGTGGAACGCCATGCCGTGGCCCTCGCGCTCGCCGCCGACACCGACCCGATGGTCTCGCGCGCCCTCGCCTGGCTGCAGGCGCCGCTGCGCGAGATGCATCCGAGTGTCGGGCTGGTCGCGGCGCTGCATCGCGATGCGAACGGCGGCACGACGCAGGCGCTGGCGCAGCTGGTGGACGGTGTGGCGGTGCGCAGCGGGCTCCTGCAGCTGGATGGGGGCAACCGGACGCTCGCGGACGCGCCCTTGCGCGTCCCGTCGCCCATTGTTCTCGCAGCCTGCGGCGCACGTGGACAGTGGCCCGGCGTGACGCTGGAGGATGCGGCCGGTGTGCTGCCCGCGAGCCTGCAGCAGCAGGCCACCCAGTGCGCACGCAGCCTGCCGGCGCAAGGCGTGCTGGTCGTGCGCGCCGGCCACCCGCGCGAAGCCCGCGATGCGGCAGCGGCGGTGGCGCGTGCGCTCGGGAGGCGCACGGCCTTCATCGACGGCACCGACACCCTGCCCGGCCTCGCTGCATGGCTGGCCTTGCACGACGCCCTACCGGTGTTCTGCAGCGAGACCGCGCCGGGCGAACGCCAGCGCGTGCCCGTGCTGCCTGGGTACCGCGGGCCCTCGCTGGTGGCCACCGGCCTCGACGGCGCATGGACCTGCGACGGCGACACGCCGCCGGCCTGGCGCGTGCCGCTGCCGCAGGCCGGGGAACGCGGCGCGCTGTGGCGCGCAGGACGGGTCGACGAGACCCTGTCGGCCCGGCTGGCGGCGCAGCATCGCCACAGCGCCACCCGCATCGCGCAGCTGTGCGACGCGGCCGAACAGGATCGGCTGCGCACCGGCGAGGACCGCCTGCAACCCTCGCACCTGCACCAGGCACTGCGCCAGGCCCGCAGCGAACTCGGCAGCCTGGCCGAAGCCCTGCCCGAAGACGTGCCCGACGATGCCCTCGTGCTGCCGGCCTCGCTGCGCGACGAGCTCGAGCGCGTGCTGCAGCGCTGCCGCCTGCGCGACGGCCTGGCCGACGGCCTCGGCGCCGCCAGCCGCACGCGCTACCGCCCCGGCGTGCGCGTCCTGATGGTGGGCCCTTCGGGAACCGGCAAGACATTGAGCGCCGGCTGGCTGGCGACGCGCCTGTCGCTGCCGCTGTTCCGCGTCGACATCGCCGCAGTGACCAGCAAGTGGATCGGCGAGACCGAGAAGAACCTCGCCGAACTCTTTGCGCGCGCCGAGCACGCCGAAGCCATCCTGCTGTTCGACGAAGCCGATGCGCTCTTCGGCAAGCGCACCGAACTGAAGGATGCCAACGACCGGCATGCCAACCAGCAGACGAACTACCTGCTGCAGCGGATCGAGTCCTGCGACGGCATCGTGCTGCTCACGAGCAACAGCCGCAGCCGCTTCGACAGTGCCTTCACGCGGCGGCTGGACGCGATCGTCGAGTTTCCCGCACCGGGTCCCGAAGAACGCCGTGCCCTGTGGCTGGCTCACCTGGGCGAGGCGCATGAGCTCGCACCGGCCGTGCTGAACCGGCTGGCGGCGGCTTGCGAACTCGCCGGCGGACACATCCGCAACGTGGTGCTGGCGGCCCGTGCGATCAGCGGCGGTGGTCGCGTCGATGCGCGTTCGGTGGCGCTGGCGCTGGCCGACGAATACGGAAAGCTCGGCAAGGCCATGCCGGCGGGGCTGCTGGGGCTGCCGGGCACACCGGCCGGATGAGGCGATGAGCAGGTTGGCGTCGCGCCGCGCGCCAGCGCCCGCTGCGCTGGGGGCACCGCCGCGCAAGCGCGATGGCACCTCGCCCGACGAGGACAGCGAGAGCACTGCCRACCAGGATGCCGACCCGGAACAAGCCGCCGCGGCGCCCTTGCCCCGTTACCTGAAGCCGCGCAACGAGTTGCTCGATGCCAGGCTGGATGCACGGTTGGACGCGAGACTCGACGCGCGCCTTGATGCACGCTTGGACAACCGGCTCGACGGCTCGTTGCTGCAGCCGTTCTCGCCCGGACTTGGCGGCCGGCCGCTGCGTCCCACGCCGGCCGTGGAAGAGCAGCCCGGTGCACCCTCTCCGCAGGCCGGGACGGTCTCCGCGAAGGAGATGATCGCCGAGCTGACGCCCGTCCCGGCCCCGCGGCCCGCCACGCCCGCTGCACCCGTCCCTGCGCCCTCTCCCACTCGCCCGCCACCTCCCGCGCCTGCACCGTCACCGCAAGGCAAGCCAGGGGAC
>NZ_JBFUFP010000195.1:0-7183 GCF_056403375.1 Rhizobacter sp. P2_H2 | reverse complement strand
AGGAAGACCCGTTCGCGCAATCGCATCCGCTGTGGGCGGCCAACTTTCCGCTCGGCCGCCTCGAGCTCGACGCCTGGGGCCGCATCCCGCGGCGCGACACGCGCATCGTCGTCTATGGCGAGGGTGCGGATGATGCCGTGCGCGCCGCGCAGCGCCTGCGCAGCCTCGGCTACACGCAGGTGCACGTGCTGGCCGGCGGCCTGGCGGGCTGGGCCGCCGCCGGGCTGGAGCTGTTCCGCGACGTGAACGTGCCGAGCAAGTCGTTCGGCGAGTGGGTGGAGGAGGCGCGGCACACGCCGTCGCTCGCGGCCGAGGAGGTGCAGGCGCTGCTCGATGCGAAGGCCGACGTGGTGGTGCTCGATGCGCGCCGCTTCGACGAGTACCAGACGATGAACATCCCCGGCTCGACCAGCGTGCCGGGCGCCGAGCTGGTGCTGCGCGTGCGCGACCTCGCGCCGGATCCCGCCACGCGCGTGATCGTCAATTGCGCAGGGCGCACGCGCAGCATCATCGGCACGCAGTCGCTGGTGAACGCGGGCATTCCGAACCCGGTGAGCGCGCTGCGCAACGGCACGATCGGCTGGACGCTGGCCGGGCAATCGCTGGAGCATGGCGCGGCACGACGCTTCGGGCCGGCGAGCGCGGCGGCGCGCGATGCGGCGCGACACGATGCGCGGGCCGTGGCCGAGCGCGCCGGCGTGCGGCGCATCGGGGCCGCGCAACTGGCGCACTGGGTGGAAGAGCCGGGCCGCACGACGTATCGCTTCGACGTGCGCACGCCGGAGGAATACGCGGCCGGGCACCGGCCCGGGTTCCGCAGCGCGCCGGGCGGGCAACTGGTGCAGGAGACCGACGTGCACGCGCCGGTGCGCGGTGCGCGCATCGTGCTGGCGGACCACGACGGCACGCCGGCCGGGTCACGCGATGCGGGTGTGCGTGCCGAGATGAGCGCGTCGTGGCTGGCGCAGATGGGCTGGGAGGTGGCGCTGCTCGACGCCGATGCGGCATCGGATGGCGTGGAGACGGGTGCCGATGCGCCGCCGCGGCCTGCGCCGCCGCAGGTGCACGGCATCACACCATCGACGCTGGCTGATTGGCTCGCGAGCCCCGGTGCCGATGTGCAGGTGATCGACGTGACGACCAGCGCGAGCCACGTGAAGCGGCACATCCCCGGCGCGTGGTTCGTGCTGCGCTCGCAGCTGCGCGAGGCGCTGAAGCTGCTGCCGCCGGCGCGGCGCATCGTGGTGACTTGCGGTACGAGCCTGCTGGCTCCGTTTGCAGCACACGAGCTCCAAGAGCTGGTGGGTTCACAGGCCGAGGTGCATGTGCTGCAAGGCGGCACCGCGGCCTGGGCCGACGCAGGCTTGCCGGTGGAGACTGGCGAACAGCGGCTCGCATCACCGCGCACCGATCGCTACCGCCGCCCCTACGAAGGCACCGACAACGCGCGGGCCGCGATGCAGGCGTATCTCGATTGGGAGTTCGGCCTGGTCGCACAGCTGAAGCGCGACGGGACGCATCATTTTGTGACGGTGTGATGCCGAGATGACCAAAGTTTGATTCCGGGCTCGTTCCCCCGATGAGGGGGTGTGAGCTGCCGCCCTCTCGCACTACGCTGGCGGACCCAAAATCATCCAAGGTCTCCTGTGCGTCGAATCTCCTTTACAGCGCTGTCGGCGCTTGTGTGCTCAGCGAAGGTCGTGCTGCTTGTTCCACTTGTCGGCCTGGCACTTGTCGCCGGATGTGGCGGTGGTGGCGGCGCAGGCCCCGATGCCGGCTCCGGTCCTGGTCCCGGTACCGGCGGCTCGGGGACCGTCACCACGCTGGCGGGTAGCGGCACCGCGGGTAGCGCCGATGCATCGGCAACGGCTGCGAGTTTCAACGGCCCCTTCGCAGCCGCCGTGGACACCGCGGGAACTGTCTACGTGGCCGAGTTCAACAGCCACGTGATCCGCAAGGTGACATCCTCAGGGACGGTCAGCACGCTGGCGGGCAGCGCCGGCAACTCCGGCAGCGCCAACGGCAGCGGAACCGCCGCCCGCTTCAACTCGCCCGAGGGGGTGGCGGTGGACTCCGCTGGCAACCTCTATGTGGCGGACACCTTCAACCATCTGATCCGCAAGATCACCCCGACGGGCGTCGTCACCACGCTGGCAGGCACGGCGGGCAGCTACGGCAATGTCAATGCCACGGGGACCGCTGCGAGTTTCAACGGTCCGTCGGGTGTCGCGGTGGATTCTTCAGGCAACGTGTATGTGGCGGACGGCCTCAACAACCTGGTCCGCAAGATCAGCGCGACCGGCGTGGTCACGACGCTGGCGGGCAGCGGAGCCCTGGGCAGTGCCGATGGCACGGGGGCTTCGGCCACCTTCAGCCATCCCTATCACGTGGCGGTGGACACGTCGGGCAATGTGTATGTGACCGAGCCTCCCACCAACCTGGTCCGGAAGATCACGCCAGCAGGCGTGGTCACCACCCTGGCGGGCACCGGGGCCGTGGGCAGCACCAATGGCACGGGCACGGCGGCCAGCTTCAGCGATCCGATGGGGGTGGCCGTGGACGCCTCGGGCAACGTGTATGTGGCCTCCATTGCAGACAACCTGATCCGCAAGATCACCCCTGCGGCTGTGGTGACCACACTGGCCGGCATGGCTGGCAAGAGTGGCAACGCCAACGGCGCTGCGGCGTCGGCCACATTCAGGATGCCCAGGGGCTTGACGGTGGATGCATCCGGCAACGTCTATGTGGCCGACTCCGCCAACAACTTGATCCGCAAGATCAGCTTCTGAGCTCGGCCTGCGCCGTGTCTGGTTGCGCGGCGGCGGCGCGCCGCTTGATCCAGATCAAGTGCCCGCCGGCTCCAGCCGGCAGGCTCGACCCTCATGAGCAAAGCGGCCCGCCACCGGCGCCTGACCCAGGGTTTCAGCACCTTTCTGCGCCGCCGGCGCGCGCAGCGGCATTTCGAGCGTCGCCCGCTGCTGGAGTCGCTGACCCGCGCGCTGCCGCCGGCATCCGGGGGCGCCATGCTCGCGCCCGACCTGCTGGCCGCCGCGCGCGACCCGACCGATGCGGTGCTGCATCGCCTGCAATCCCGCGCAGACGGACTGGACGCCGACGAAGCGGCGCGGCGCCTGGCCCGCGACGGCCCGAACGACATCGCCCACGAGAAGCCGCTGCCGGGCTGGCTGCACCTGTGGCGCTGCTACCTGAATCCCTTCAACCTGCTGTTGACGGCGCTGGCCGCGCTGTCCTTCGTCAGCGCCGATGCGAGCGCCACCGTGGTCATTGCGGCCATGGTCGCGCTGAGCACGCTGATCCGCTTCGTGCAGGAGGGCCGCTCGCACCGCGCAGCCGAGGGCTTGCGCGATCTGGTCGGCAACACCGCGAGCGTGATCCGCCGACCGGTGGGCGGTGGCGCGGGGGCGCCCGCCGAGATCGCGCAGCGCGACCTCGTCGCCGGCGACATCGTCGCGCTGTCGGCCGGCGACATGATCCCCGCCGACTGCCGCGTGCTCGCTGCGCGCGACCTGTTCGTCGCACAGGCCGCGATGACCGGCGAATCGCTGCCCGTCGAGAAGTTCGCGCAGCCGCATGCGCAGGCCGCCGAGGGCGCGCTCGCGCAGCACAACCTGGTGTTCATGGGCACCAACGTGGTCTCGGGCACCGCCACCGCGCTCGTCGTGGCCACGGGCGCGCGCAGCTGCTTCGGCACGCTGGCGGCCCATGCGGGCGCTACGTCGACCACCCCGAACGCCTTCCAGGCCGGCGTCAACAGCGTCAGCTGGCTGCTGATCCGCTTTGCCGGCGTGATGGTGCCGGTCGTGTTCCTGGTCAACGGCTTCACCAAGGGCGACTGGCTGCAGGCCTTCCTGTTCGCGCTGTCGGTCGCGGTGGGGCTCACGCCCGAGATGCTGCCGATGATCGTC
Source organism: Rhizobacter sp. P2_H2 (assembly GCF_056403375.1). Taxonomy (NCBI): domain Bacteria; kingdom Pseudomonadati; phylum Pseudomonadota; class Betaproteobacteria; order Burkholderiales; family Sphaerotilaceae; genus Rhizobacter; species Rhizobacter sp. P2_H2. The sequence continues at coordinate 3,257 of NZ_JBFUFP010000195.1, read as the reverse complement.
ACCAGCACGCTGGCCAAGGGCGCCGTGCGGCTGTCRCGCAAGAAGGTGGTGGTCAAGCGGCTCGACGCGATCCAGAACTTCGGCGCGATGGACATCCTGTGCACCGACAAGACCGGCACGCTGACGCAGGACCGCATCGCGCTCGCCCGCCACGTCGACGCCTACGGGCAGGACTGCGCCGAGGTGCTGAACTTCGCCTTCCTCAACAGCCACTACCAGACCGGCCTGAAGAACCTGCTGGACCATGCGGTGCTCGACCACGTCGAGCTGCCCGCGGTGCTGAAGCTGCAGGATGCCTACCGCAAGGTCGACGAGATCCCGTTCGATTTCGAGCGGCGGCGCATGTCGGTGGTGGTCGCGGCCCTCGAAGCGGGGCAGGACCGGCACCATGAGCTGATCTGCAAGGGCGCGGTGGCCGAGGTGCTGGCCGCCTGCACCGCGGTGCGCGTGCCGGACCCGACCGACGCCTGCCTCGACGGCGAGCGCGCGATGCCCACGCAGCCGCTCGACGCCGCGCTGCGCGCACGCACGCAGGCCGTCACCGAGGCGCTCGGCGCCGAAGGCCTGCGCGTGGTCGCCGTCGCGGTGAAGACGATGCCGCCGGGGCAGTCAACCTACTCGGTTGCCGACGAGTCCGGGCTGACGCTGATCGGCTACATCGCCTTCCTCGATCCGCCGAAGGAGTCGGCGGCACCGGCGCTGCGCAAGCTGGCGGCGCACGGCATCACCGTGAAGGTGCTGACCGGTGACAACGAGCAGGTCACGCGCAAGGTCTGCAGCCAGGTCGGCCTGTCGGCGGACACGATGCTGCTCGGCCCGCAGGTCGAGGCACTGGACGACACGGCGCTGAAGGCCGCCGCCGAGGCCCACGGCGTGTTCGCGCGGCTGACGCCGCTGCACAAGGAGCGCATCGTGCGGGCGCTGCGTGCCAACGGCCACGTCGTCGGCTTCATGGGCGATGGCATCAACGATGCGCCTGCGCTGCGCGCGGCCGACATCGGCATTTCGGTCGACAGCGCGGTCGACATCGCCAAGGAGGCGGCCGACATCATCCTGCTGGAGAAGAGCCTGCTGGTGCTGGACGACGGCGTGGTCGAGGGCCGCACCACCTTCTGCAACATGCTGAAGTACATCCGCATGACGGCCAGCTCCAACTTCGGCAATGTCCTCTCCGTGCTGGTGGCCAGCGCCTTCCTGCCGTTCCTGCCGATGCTGCCGCTGCAGCTGCTGGTGCAGAACCTGCTGTACGACATCGGCCAGACGGGCATCCCGTTCGACCACGTCGATGCCGAGCTGGTGACCCGGCCCCTGAAGTGGAACCCGGCCGACATCGGGCGCTTCATGCTGTTCTTCGGTCCGATCAGCTCGCTGTTCGACCTGGTGACGTTCGCGGTGATGTGGTGGGTGCTGAAGGCGAACACGCCGGACCGGCAGGCGCTGTTCCAGACTGGCTGGTTCGTCGTGGGGCTGCTGACGCAGACGCTGGTGGTGCACATGGTGCGCACGCCGAAGCTGCCGTTCGTGCAGAGCCGCGCGGCCGCCCCGCTGATCGCGATGACGCTGGCCATCATGGCGCTCGGCCTGTGGCTGCCGCTGTCTCCGCTGGCCGGCCATTTCGGGCTGGTGGCGCTGCCGGCACCGTATTACCTGTGGCTGCTGGCCATCCTGCTGGGCTACGGCACGCTCACGACGCTGATGAAGCGCACCTACATCCGACACTTCGGCTGGCAGTAGCCGTGCAGGGCAGTTGCGGGCGGTACCGGCCGTCTGTACGCCAGCGAACGGAGGGCGTGGATCCGGTCCCCCACACTCGGGCATGAGTTCGAACAGCCTGCCGACGTCCTCACCACCGTTGCAACAGCCGCCCCGCATCCACTGGCCGCTGCGCGGCCGGGCCGCGGCGCTGCGCCTGGCCTGGTTCCACGCGGTGATGTCCCAGGTCAACCGCCTCATCCTGAGGCGACCCGAACCCCGCGAGCTGTTCAAGGGCGTGTGYGAGGTGTGCGTGACGGCCGGGCACCTGGACCTTGCGGTGATCGACCTCTCGGAGGGTCGCGAGGTTCACCGGGCTACGGCGGGCGCGATGCGGCGTGTCGCCGTCGAGTCACCCCAGACCCTGCTGGACGGCGCCCGCACGCAGGCGCTGATGATGTCGCTGGCGATGCGCGCCGGCAGCACCGTGGTGATCGGCGATGCGTCGACCGACGAGCGGCTGCACGACACCCGCGCCTGGTGCGCGGCGACCGGTGTCTGCGCGTTGGCAGCCGTGCTCCTGAAGCGGTCCGAGGTGCCGATCGGCGTGCTGCTGCTGCACTCGAAGACCCCGGGCTGCTTCGACGGCGAGGTGACCGAGCTGCTGGGCGAACTCGGCGCCGACCTGTCGTTCGCGCTCGACAACGCCGACCGCGAGCGCGAGCGGCACGAAGCGTCGTTCGCCGACCACGCGCGCAAGGTGGCCGAGGACGCCAACCGGGCCAAGACCGAATTCCTGGCGCGCATGAGCCATGAACTGCGCACGCCGCTGAACGCGATGCTGGGCTTTGCGCAACTGTTGGCCACCGACCCGGCCGAGGTGTTGTCGCCGCCGCAGGCCGAGCGGGTGCGGCTGATCACGCATGCCGGCTGGCACCTGCTCGGCCTCGTCAACGACGTGATGGACATCTCGCGCGTCGAGGCGGGGCGCATCGAGGTCGTCAACGTCTGCGGCGACATCTCGGCAGTGCTGGACGAGGCCGTCGCGCTCACGCAGCCGCTCGCCAGGACGAGCGGGCTGGAGCTCTCGGAGCGCGYGGTGTCGCGGGTCGGCATCGGTGCCGTCGCCGACCCGCGGCGGCTGCTGCAGGTGCTGCTGAACCTGCTGAGCAATGCCTGCAAATACAACCGGCCCGGCGGACAGGTGAGGATCGACGTGACGCAGGCCGGCAGCGAGGTCTGCCTCGACGTGGTGGACAACGGCATCGGCATGACGCCGGAGCACCTGTCGCACCTGTTCGAGCCCTTCAACCGGCTGGGCCGCGAAGGGCAGGCAGTCGAAGGTTCGGGCATCGGGCTGACGCTCGCGCGCCAGCTGGTGCACCTGATGAACGGCCGGCTCGAGGTGGAGAGCAGCCCCGAATCCGGCACGCGGGCGCGGGTGGTCCTGCCGTCCTGCGTCCTCGCGGCGGGCCAGGTCGCTGCCGAGGCGCCGAAGCCGCTGGCGGTGCCCGAGCCCGTGTCGTCAACGAAGGGCGGGGCGCTGGTGCTCTACATCGAGGACG
>NZ_JBFUFP010000194.1:0-7198 GCF_056403375.1 Rhizobacter sp. P2_H2 | reverse complement strand
GTCGATCAAGAAGGCGAAGCTGATCGACGGCGAGTACCTGCCGACCAGCACCACCGATTTCACCGCCGGTGCGCAGCGCCTGATCGACAAGCTGAAGGACCAGCCCGGCCGCAAGATCATCTGGATCCTGTGGGCCGGGGTCGGCAACCCGTTCAAGATCGCCGACCTCGACCTGAAGCGCCACGGCATCGAGATCGCGGCCGGCGGCAACATCCTGCCTGCGATGGCCGCGTACAAGAACTTCCCCGGCATGGAAGGCGCCACGTACTACTACTTCGGCATCCCGAAGAACCCGGTCAACGAATGGCTGGTGGCCAATCACTACAAGCAATTCAAGGCGCCGCCGGATTTCTTCACCGCCGGTGGCATGAGCGCGGCGATCGCGGTCGTCGAGGCGCTGAAGAAGACGCAGGGCGCGACGGCCACCGACAAGCTGATCGCTGCCATGGAAGGCATGGCCTTCGAGACGCCCAAGGGCCGCATGGTGTTCCGCAAGGAGGATCACCAGGCGATGCAGAGCATGTACCACTTCCGCATCAAGGCCGACCCGGCCTTCGCCTGGGGCGTGCCGGAGCTGGTGCGCGAGATCAAGCCCGAAGAGATGGACGTGCCGATCCGCAACAGGCGCTGAGCAAGGTCCGCCCCACAACCAGGAGACACCACGATGAAGAACCGGTTCGCCAGGATCGGGGCTGCAGCCTCGCTCGTGTTTGCCGCGGCCTGTCAGGCCACTCCGCTGCCCCAGCTGCAGATCGACCCCGCCGAGGTCAGCGTCTCCGGCCTGTCCTCCGGCGGCTTCATGGCCGTGCAGATGCACGTCGCCTACTCGGCCACGTTCAAGCGCGGTGCCGGCATCGTGGCCGGCGGGCCGTACTACTGCGCCGAGGGATCGATCGTCAACGCGACCGGCCGCTGCATGACGCACGCGAGCACCATCCCCGTCAGCAGCCTCGTCAGCACCACCAACAGCTGGGCCACGAGCGGCCTGATCGACCCGGTCGCCAACCTCGCCAATTCGAAGGTCTACCTCTACTCCGGCACCTCGGACAACACCGTGAAGCCGGCGGTGATGAACGACCTGAAGACCTACTACCAGAGCTTCGTGCCGGCGGCGAACCTCTTCTACAAGAACACCATCGCGTCCGGCCACGCGATGATCACCGACGACTACGGCAGCAGCTGCGCCACGACCGCGTCGCCCTACATCAACGACTGCGACTTCGACCTCGCCGGCGAGATCCTGAAGCAGCTGCACGGCACGCTGAACCCGCGCAACAACGGCACGCTGTCCGGCACGTTCACCGAGTTCGACCAGACCGCCTTCATCACCGGCCACGGCATGGCCACCACCGGCTGGGTCTACGTGCCGCAGAGCTGCAGCACAGGCGCTGTGTGCAAGCTGCACGTGGTGTTCCACGGCTGCCAGCAGAACACCGCGCTGGTCGGCCAGCAGTACGTGCGCAACACCGGCTACAACCGCTGGGCCGACACCAACGGCATCGTGGTGCTCTACCCGCAGACCAGCACGCAGGCCACCAACAGCTGCTGGGACTGGTGGGGGTACGACAACGCGAACTACGCGAAGAAATCCGGCCCGCAGATGGCGGCGGTGCGCGCGATGATGACGACGCTGGGCAGCGGCTCGGCACCGTCCGGCCTGCCGGCACCGGCGGGCGTCGGCACCTCGGGCGCGACGGCGAGCAGCATGGTGATCAGCTGGGGAAGCGTCAGCGGCGCGAGCGGCTACAACGTGTACCGCGGCGGCAACCAGGTCAACGCGAGCCTCGTCACCGCGACGAGCTACACCGACACCGGCCTCGCCGCCGGCACCACGTATTCCTGGACGGTGAAGGCGGTCGACGGCAGCGGCGTCGAAGGGCCGTCGTCCGGCGCCGCCACCGGCACCACCACCGGCGCGCCGCCGGCCGCCACCTGCACCACCGCGAGCAACTACGCCCACGTCGCGGCCAACCGCGCGCACGTGCAGGGCGGCTATGCGCTCGCCAACGGCTCGAACCAGAACATGGGGCTGTGGAATCTCTTTGTCACGACGACGCTGAAGATGACCGGCACGAACTACTACGTGATCGGCACCTGCCCCTGACCGCCGCGATGCTCGAGACCCAGGACCTCACCATCCGCTTCGGCGGCCACGTCGCGGTCGATCGCGTCAGCTGCACGTTCGAATCCGGCACGCTGACCGCGATCGTCGGCCCGAACGGTGCCGGCAAGACGACCTGGTTCAACCTGATCTCCGGACAGCTGCGCGCGACGGCCGGCCGCGTGCGGCTGCACGGCATCGACATCACCGCCGAAGGCCCGGCCGCGCGCACGCGGCGCGGCATCGGCCGGGCCTTCCAGCTGACGCAGCTGTTCCCCGCCCTGCCGGTGCGCGAGAACGTGCGGCTCGTCGTGCAATCGCGCGCACGACTCGGCCTGAACCTGTGGTCGGTGTGGCGCGACCACCGCGGCGTGCTCGAGCGCACGCAGCAGCTGCTCGAACAGGTGCGCCTCGAAGCCCGGGCCGATCAACCGGCCGGCAGCCTGCCGCATGGCGACCAGCGCAAGCTGGAGGTGGCGATGCTGATGGCGCTGGAGCCGAGCGTCTTCATGTTCGACGAGCCGACCGCCGGCATGAGCGTCGACGAGGTGCCGGTGGTGCTGGACCTGATCCGCCAGCTGAAGGCGCGCGCGGACTGCACGATCCTGYTGGTCGAGCACAAGATGGACGTGGTGCGCGAACTGGCCGACCGCATCGTCGTGCTGCACAACGGGCAGCTCGTCGCCGACGGCGAGCCCGGGCTCGTGATCGCGTCGCCGGTCGTGCGGCAGGCCTACCTGGGGCTGGCGGCATGACGCTCTCGCTGCAGGGCGTGCACACGCACGTCGGCGCCTACCACCTGCTGCAGGGCGTCGACCTCGACGTGCCGGCCGGCCAGGTGACGATGCTGCTCGGCCGCAACGGCGCCGGCAAGACCACCACGCTGCGCACGATCATGGGCCTGTGGACGGCCTCCGCCGGCCGCATCGCATTCGACGGCGACGACATCACGCGCCTCGGCACGCCGCGCATCGCGCAGCGCGGCATCGCCTACGTGCCCGAGAACATGGGCATCTTCGGCGACCTGACGGTGCGCGAGAACCTGCTGCTGGCCGCGCGCGGTGCCCGCTCGCTGGCCGACATCGACACGCAGCGCCTCGACTGGCTGTGCGGCCTGTTCCCCGCGCTGCGCACGTTCTGGCTGCAACCGGCCGGCGCGCTGTCGGGCGGGCAGAAGCAGATGCTCGCGATCGCGCGCGCGATGATCGAGCCGCGCCGCCTGCTGCTGATCGACGAGCCGAGCAAGGRCCTCGCGCCGGCCATCGTGCAGAACCTGGTCGCGGCGCTGCGCGAGATGAAGGCGACCAGCACGACGATCCTGCTGGTCGAGCAGAACTTCGCGATGGCGCGCGCGCTCGGCGACCGTGTCGCGGTGATGGACGGCGGCCGCATCGTGCACCGCGGCGCGATGGCCGAGCTGGCCGACGACGAAGCCTTGCAGCACCGCCTGCTCGGGCTCTCGCTGGGAGCGCATGCATGAGCAGCACGCTGCCCCGTTCGTCGTTCGACTTGCTGCCGATCGCACTGGTGCCGCTGCTCGCACTCGCCGCCTGGCCCTTGATCGGCTCTGCGTCGAGCTGGCTCACGCTGACGGTGGCCGGCCTCGCGATGGGGATGATCGTCTTCATCGTCGCATCGGGCTTGACGCTGGTGTTCGGGCTGATGGACGTGCTGAACTTCGGCCACGGCGTGTTCATCGCGTTCGGCGCCTTCATCGCCACCAGCGTGCTCGGCGGCCTGGCCGACTGGACCGGCGCCGACAGCCTGTGGCTCAACCTGGCCGCGCTGTTCCCGGCGATGCTGGCCGCGATGGCACTCGCCGCCGCCGTGGGCTGGGCCTTCGAGCGCGTGCTGGTGCGCCCGGTCTACGGCCAGCACCTGAAGCAGATCCTGATCACGATGGGCGGCATGATCATCGGCGAGGAGCTGATCAAGGCGATCTGGGGCCCGGCGCTGATCCCGTTGTCGCTGCCGCAGGCGCTGCGCGGCGTGCTGGCGCTGGGCGACGCGTCGGTCGAGAAGTTCAGGCTGCTGGCCACCGGCCTCGGCGCGGTCGTGCTGGCCGCAATGCTGTTCACGCTGAACCGCACCAAGCTCGGCCTGCTGGTGCGCGCCGGCGTGCAGGACCGCGAGATGGTCGAGGCCCTCGGCTACCCGGTGCGCACGCTGTTCGTCGGCGTGTTCGTCGCCGGCTCGGCGCTGGCCGGGCTCGGCGGCTCGCTGTGGGCGCTGTACCAGCAGGGCGTGGTGCCGCAGATCGGCGCGCAGCTGAACGTGCTGATCTTCATCGTGATCATCATCGGCGGGCTGGGCTCGACGCTCGGCTGCTTCGTCGGCGCGCTGCTGGTCGGGCTGCTGGCCAACTACACCGGCTTCCTGTGGCCGAAGGTCGCGCTGTTCTCGAACATCGGCCTGATGGTCGCGGTGCTGCTGTGGCGGCCCCGCGGGCTGTACCCGGTGAGTTCGCGATGAGCGCGCGCCTGCTGGATCGCCTGCTGTCGCACGACCTGCCGCGCAGCCGCGTGCTCACGGTGCTGCTGGCCGCGATCGTGCTCGGCCTGGCCGCCACGCCGTTCGTGTTCCCCGGCACGCAGGCGATGAACGTCGCGGCCAAGGTGATGGTCTTCATCGTGCTGGTCGCGAGCTTCGACCTGCTGCTCGGCTACACCGGCATCGTCAGCTTCGCGCACACGATGTTCTTCGGCATCGGCGCTTACGGCATCGCGATCGCCAGCACGCGGCTCGGGCCGGGCTGGGGCGCGCTGGCGGTGGGCATGCTGGCGGCGCTCGCGGTGTCGCTCGTGCTGTCGCTGCTGATCGGCCTGTTCAGCCTGCGCGTGAAGGCGATCTTCTTCGCGATGATCACGCTGGCGGTGGCCTCGGCCTTCCTGACGCTCGCGTCGCAGCTGTCGGACTGGACCGGCGGCGAAGACGGGCTGAGCTTCCGGCTGCCCGAGGCCTTGGGCGATCGCCGGGTCGCGTACTACCTGCTGTTTGCCGTGGCGCTGACGCTGGTGCTCGCGATGCTGCGCATCGTCAACTCGCCGTTCGGCCGCGTGCTGCAGGCGATCCGCGAGAACGACTTCCGCGCCGAGGCGATCGGCTACCGCACGGTGGTGTACCGCACGCTGTCGAACGTGCTGTCGGCGCTGTTCGCGACGCTCGCCGGCTGCGTGCTCGCGCTCTGGCTGCGCTACAACGGGCCGGACACGTCGCTGAGCTTCGAGATCATGCTCGACGTGCTGCTGATCGTCGTGATCGGCGGCATGGGCAGCGTCTACGGCGCGGTCGTCGGCAGCCTGCTGTTCGTGCTGGCGCAGAGCTACCTGCAGAACCTGATGGCGCTCGCCGCGCCGCTGGTGGGCGGCGTGCCGCTGCTCTCCACCTTGATCTCGCCCGAGCGCTGGCTGTTGTGGCTCGGGGTTCTCTTCGTGCTGTCGGTCTACCACTTCCCGAACGGGATCGTGGGGCGGCTGCGCGCGATGCGGACAAGCCAGCCGGCCCCTCACACCAAGAAGGAGACATCGCCATGAAGATGAACCTGCACCCGCTCACGCTCGCCGCCCTCGGACTGTCTGCCGTTGCCGTCGCCGGCTGCGGCAGCGACGACGACATGCCACCCCCCGTCAACACACTGCCCGCCAACGTCACGCAGCAATCGATGACGGACTATCCCGCGACCAGCACCGGCAGCGGCAGCACTGCCGCGACGCAGGACCYGCTGACCGGCGGGCTCGGCAAGTCCGGGCTGGGCGGCGCGGCACCCACCTACGCCGATCCGCTGAACCCGACCGCCGCCGAGCTGCGCCGCAACGCCCTCTTCAGCAACTACCGCGGCCTGGTCGACATCAGCGCCGGCGGCGGCTACGGCACGCTGTACGGGCCGAACGTCGATGTGACAGGCCAGGCGACGACCGGCGAGGGCCTGATCCCGGGCCGCGAGTACGTCGCGGTGCTGGACAACGCGGCCGGCACCAAGCGGGTCGCGATCGCGGTGCAGATCCCCGACAGCTTCAACCAGAGCGCGCCGTGCCTCGTGCTCGGCCCGTCGTCCGGTTCGCGCGGTGTGTACGGCGCGATCGCCACCTCGGCCGAGTGGGGCCTGAAGCATGGCTGCGCGGTCGCGCTGACCGATGCCGGCAAGGGCATGGGGCTGTACGACATGGCGGACGACACGGTGAACCGCATCGACGGCACGCGCGCGACGCGGGCCGCGGCCGGCGCGGCAGCGTCGTTCGCCGCTGCGGTGACCGACACCGCGCGTGCCACATTCAACGCGCTGTTCCCGAACCGGCTGTCGCTGAAGCAGGCGCACTCGCAGCAGAACGCCGAGAAGGACTGGGGCRGCGACACGCTGGTGGCCGCCGCCTACGGGCTGTATGCGCTGAACGACCGCTACGGCAATGCGGCGGCGCCGCTGCCGTTCACCGCGGCCAACACGATCGTGATCGCCGGCTCGGTGTCGAACGGCGGCGCGGCGGTGCTGCGCGCGGCCGAGGCCGATGCGACGGGCCTGATCGACGGCGTGGTCGCCGGCGAGCCGGTGACCGAGCTGCCGACCACCACCGGCTACGGCGTGGAGTTCGGCGGCGCGGCGGTCATCGGCTACGGCAAGAAGCTGGGGGATTTCACGACCTACGGCAACCTCTACCAGCCCTGCGCCGCGCTGGCGGCCGGCGCGGCGATGGCCGAGACCTCGACCTTCAACTACCTGGTGGCGACCGCGCAGACCGGCAAGGCCGCGGCGCGTTGTGCGGGCCTCGCGGCCAAGGGCCTGGTGACCGGCGCGGACACGGCGGCCCAATCGGCCGACGCATTGGCCAAGCTGCGCGCCTATGGCTGGACCGCCGACAACGACCAGATGCACAACGCGCACTACGCACTCGGCAACGGGCCGATCCTGTCGGCGATGTACCCGATGATGTACGGTCGCTTCTCGGTGACCGACAACCTGTGCAACACCAGCTTCGCGCAGGTGGATGCGGGCGGCAACCCGATCGCAGCTCTCGCGGCGAGCAAGGCGCCGAGCTTCGCGACCGGCAATGGCAMCGCCAACGGGTCGCCGGCCAGCGTCGTCTACAACGATTCCGTCGGCGG
>NZ_JBFUFP010000193.1:0-7213 GCF_056403375.1 Rhizobacter sp. P2_H2 | reverse complement strand
GGGTTGGCCACCGGCACGACGATGACCTCGGCGCGCAGGCGGCCCTCGCTCTCGAGCTGCGCCAGCCGCAGGCGCAGGTGATGGGCGAGCAGCATGCCGGGCAGCTCGTCGGCATGCAGCGAGGCCTGCACATAGACCTTGCGGCCGCTGTCCCGCGGGCCGTAGTGGAAGCTGACGATCTCGCGCCGGGTCAGCAGCGAGCCGCCGTGCAGCGGGTGGTGTCGGGTTTGCATCGGGGGGTGGGTTGAACGTCAGGAACGGGGTTGGAGGTGGCGCGCCCAGCGGGCCTCGGCACGCCGGAACAGCGCCACCAGCGCGAACGTGATCGCCAGGTAGAACAGCGCCGCGGTGATGAAGGCCGGGAACGGCAGGAAGAAGCGCGAGTTGACGTCGCGCGCGACGCCGGTCAGGTCGAGCAGCGTGACGATGCTTGCGAGCGATGTGGCGTGCAGCATCAGCACCACCTCGTTGCCGTAGCCCGGCAGCGCCCGCCGCAGCGCCGACGGCAGCAGGATGCGCCGCACCATCAGCAGCCAGGGCATGCCGACGCTGCGCGCCGCCTCGATCTCGCCCGGCGGCGTCGTGCGGATCGCGCCGGCGATGATCTCGGTGGTGTACGCGCAGGTGTTGATCGCGAACGCCGCCACCGCACAGAACCAGGCGCTCGCCAGCAGCGGCCACAGCAGGCTCGCGCGCACCGCCTCGAACTGCGCGAGGCCGTAGTACAGCAGGAACAGCTGCACCAGCAGCGGCGTGCCGCGGACCACGAAGGTGAAGCACCACACCGGCATCCACCAGCAGCGCCGGCTCGAGGCGCGCATCACGCCGAGCGGGATCGCGCCCAGCAGGCCGAGCGCCAGCGACATCGCCAGCAGCCGCAGCGTCGTCCACGCACCGGACAGGTACAGCGGCAGGTTGTCGACGATGGCCTCGAAGCTCAAGGCGCGGCCTTCACAACGAGACGGCCGGCACGCCCGGCGACCAGCGCTTTTCCAGCGCGCGCAGCGCGAGCACCGAGGCCGTCGTGATCAGCAGGTAGCCGGCGGCCGCGGCCAGGTAGAAGGTGAACGGCTCGCGTGTCGCGCCGGCGGCCTGGCCCGCCTTCTGCATCATGTCGGTCAGCCCGATCACCGACACGAGCGCGGTCGACTTCACCAGCACCAGCCAGTTGTTCGCGAAGCCGGGCAACGCGAGTCGCAGCATCTGCGGCAGCACGATGCGCCGGAACACCTGCAGCGGCGTCATGCCAAAGGCCCGCCCGGCCTCGGCCTGGCCGTGCGGGATCGCGAGGATCGCGCCGCGGAAGGTCTCGGTCAGGTAGGCGCCGAAGATGAAGCCGAGCGTCGCGACGCCGGCGATGAACGGGTCGATGTCGACGTACTCGTCGACGCCCAGGTGCGGTGCGATCTCGTTCACCGCGAGCTGGCCGCCGTAGAAGACCAGCAGCATCAGCACCAGGTCGGGCACGCCGCGGATCAGCGTCGTGTAGACGGTCGCGGCGCGCCGCCAGAACGCCGAGCCCGACAGCTTCGCCGCCGCACCCGCCAGGCCCAGCAGCACCGCGACGGCCAGCGACGCARCGGCCACGCCCAGCGTCAGGCGCAGCCCCTCCAGCAGGCTCGGCAGGTAGCCGTGCAGCATCACTGGCCGAAGATGTCGTAGTTGAAGTACTTCGCCGCGAGCTTCTGGTAGGTGCCGTTCGCGCGGATCGCCTTGATCGCGGCGTTCAGCCGGTCACGCAGCTCTGTGTCGCCCTGGCGCAATGCGATGCCGGCACCGGCGCCGAAGTACTCCGGGTCCCGGTAGTCGGGCCCGACGAAGCCGAAGCCCTTGCCGGCCGGCGTCTTCAGGAAGCCGATGTCACCGGCGATGCCGTCGACCATCGTCGCATCGATGCGGCCGGCCGCGAGATCGAGGTAGACCTCGTCCTGGCTCGCGTAGCGCACGATGGTCGCCTCGGTGAACTTGGCGGTGACGTAGCGGTCGTTGATGGTGGTGCGCTGCACGCCGATGCGCGTGCCCTTGAAGCGCGCCGGCGTGCCGTCGATCGGCGAGCCGGTCTTCGCGATCAGCTTGTTCGCGCTGTTGTAGTACTTGTCGGTGAACGCGACCACCTTCAGGCGCTCGGGCGTGATCGCCATCGACGCGACCACCAGGTCGAACTTGCGCGACTGCAGCGACGGGACCAGGCCGTCGAACTCCTGCTGCACCAGCGTGCAGCGGGCCTTCATTTCGGTGCACAGCGCGTTCGCGATGTCGATGTCGAAGCCCTGCAGCTTGCCGTCGGGGCCGACGGTGCTGAACGGCGGATAGGCGCCTTCGACGCCGACGCGCAGCTTCGACAGGTCGGCCGCCTGCGCGCCCGGCATGCCAGACAGCGTGGCGAGCAGCAGCATCAAGGGGAGGAATCGTTTCATCGGGGGCTCCGGCAGGGGATTCGGGACTGCATTGCAAGTCCCGAACCATACCGCGCCCCGGCATCACTGCGGGTAGGGGGAGAGACCGATCAGCTTCATCCGTTCTTCGAAGCTCGGCGCCGCGGTCATCAGTTCATGGCCGGGCGCCGCAGCGGCCGCCACCTCGGCGGCCTCCGGCGTGCGGCCGATCAGCGCCATGCGCTCCAGGTAGTCCTGCTGCCGCTCGGCGGCGGTCTGCGCCGCGGTCTCGGGCGGCAGCGGCACGGCCTGTTCGCCGGGCTCGGGGGTGCGGCCGATCAGGTGCATGCGTTCGACGTAGGCGGCATCGGGACTGGTGGGGCCGGAAGACACGGCGGCAAAGGCAGCGCCCTGCGTGGCGAGCGCGGCGACGGTGAGGATCATCAGGGATCTCATGGGACATCCTTTCGCAGGGGGTGGAGAGGTGCTTCTTGGGTCGCCTGCCGGCCACCGCCGTTCCCTTGCGCCAGCGGGCTTTACCCGGTGAAACCCTGATGCCACAGCGCGTGATGTGCGCGACATCTGCCGTCGCAATCGATCTCATACAGATTGATGGAAAGAGCACGCAAAGCCCGGCGCTAGACTGCACCGATGACCTCGCCCGACGACGACACCCCCCCTGCCCCAGCGTCCGACAAACCCCGCCCCGGCGACACCTACGTGCAGTCGTTCGCACGCGGCCTGAGCGTCATCCGGTCCTTCAGCGCGAAGGCGCCGCAGCAGACGCTCAGCGAGGTCGCGCAGCGCACCGGCCTGACGCGCGCCGGCGCACGCCGCATCCTGCTGACGCTGGAAGGCCTGGGTTACGTCGAGAGCCAGGGCCGGCAGTTCCGGCTGACGCCGAAGATCCTCGACCTCGGCTTCGCCTACCTGTCGTCGCTGCCGCTGTGGAACCTGGCCGAGCCGGTGATGGAGGCGCTGGTCGAGCAGGTGAAGGAATCGAGCTCGGCGGCGGTGCTGGAGGGCGGCGACATCGTCTACGTGCTGCGCGTGCCGACGCACAAGATCATGAGCATCAACCTGGGCATCGGCAGCCGGCTGCCGGCCTACTGCACCTCGATGGGCCGCACGCTGCTGGCGGGGCTGGCGCCGGACGAGCTCGACCAGCGCATCGACGCGATGACGCTCACCGCCCGCACGCCGCACACCGAGACCGATCCGCAGCGCCTGAAGGGGTTGATCGCGCAGGTGCGGCGCCAGGGCTGGAGCCTCGTCAGCCAGGAGCTGGAGGAAGGGCTGGTGTCGATGTCGGCACCGATCCGCGACCGCTCCGGCCGCGCGATCGCCGCGCTGAACATCAGCGGCCAGGTGAACCGCACGCCGCCGGGGCACATGCTGGAGGTGTTCCTGCCGAAGCTGCTGGAGGCGGCGGACACGATCTCGCGGTTGCTGCAGATGAAGACCTAGTTGCGCACCCAGCGCAAAGCCAGGATGTCATCCGGCCACTGCACCGCCTTGACCTTCTTCTGCATCGCCCAGCTCAGCGTGCGCCGGTACAGCGGCACGTAGGGCAGGTCTTCGGCGATCAGCCGCAGCGCGACACCGACCATCGCGCGCCGGCGCATCAGGTCGGGCTCGACGCGGATGCTGTCGATCAGCGTGTCCAGCGCCGGGTTGCTGTAGCGCCCGACGTTGAAGGTACCCGCCCCGCCCTTGCCGAAGCTGTGGAACAGCGCGTTCAGCGTGGCCCACGCATCGGTGGTCGGCGTCCAGCCGAACTCGACGAAGCTGCCGGTGGCCTGGCTCAGCTTCGGGAAGAACTGGTTGGTCGCCGACGAGCGCAGCGTCGTGCGGATGCCCACCTGCGCCAGCATCGCGGTGGCAGCCTGGCAGACGTTCTCGCGCCAGGCGATGTTCACGCAGTCGAGCGTCACCGCAAAGCCGTCCGGGTAGCCGGCCTGCGCGAGCAGCTTCTTCGCGGCCGCCGGGTCGTAGGGCAGCCGCTTGTCGAGCTCGCCCAGCGAGCCGTCGACCATCGGCGACAGGAAGGCCCCGGTCGGCGTGCCCTGCCCGCGCAGCACCTTGCCGACGATCAGGTCGACGTTGATCGCCTGGTAGACCGCCTGGCGCACCCGCCGGTCCTTGAACGGGTTGCGGCCCTTCACGTCGGCATCGAGCAGCTGCTCGCGCGACTGGTCGAACGCGAGGTACTGCTGGCCCAGGTCGGCGACCTGCAACACCGCCAGGCCCGGGTCGGTCTTCAGGCGCGCCACGTCCTGGAACGGCGGGTCCAGCACCAGGTCGACCTCGCCGGAGCTCAGCGCCGCGAGCCGCGTCGCCTCCTGGCGGATCGGCAGGAACGTCACCTCGTCGAGGTTGCCGTTGCGCTTGTCGCCGCGGCCCCACCATTGCGCGTTCGCCTTCAGCACCACGCGCACGTCCGGCTCGTAGCGATCGAGCCGGAACGGCCCGGTGCCGTTGGCATTGCGCACCGCGAAGGTCTCCTGCTTGCCGTTGAAGTCCTGCGCCCGCTCGACGCCGTGCCTGCTGGCCCAGGCCTTGCTCATGATGCCGATGAACGGCAACTTCTCGGGAAACACCGCGTCGGGCGAACTCAACACGAAATCGACCGTCAGCGCGTCGACCTTGCGGACCTCGGCCACGGCGCTGAGCTGGAAGGCGCGCTGCGACGGCGGCTGGCGCGCCCGGTCGATCGAGAAGATCACGTCGTCGGCGCTCATCGGCGTGCCGTCGTGGAACACCACGCCGGGCCGCAGCCGGAAGCGCCAGGTCCTGTCGTTCAGCGCCTGCCACGACAGCGCGAGCGCCGGCTCGAGCCGGAACTGCTCGTCGCGCCCGACCAGCGACTCGTACACCTGCGTGACGACCCGCGAGTGGTACAGCAGCGCGAGCCCATGCGGGTCCATCGTCTGCGGGTCGAAGCCGCTGGCCACCTGCAGGCTGGCCGACGACGCCACCCCCGCAGCGCAGACCATCCACACACCGGCGATCGCCGCGCGCCACCGCCACATGTTCCGTCCCATGAGCCTTCCCCCGCAGTTGGATGCCTGGATGATCGCAAAGACAGGCCCGAATCTGGGTTACAACGGCAGAACATGCAACACCTGCTGAACCTGCTCGCCGCCATCTCCCTGCTCGTCTGGGGCACGCACATCGTGCGGGTCGGCATGCTGCGGGTGTTCGGCGAGAACCTGCGGGCCGTGATCTCGCGCAGCGTGCGCAACCGCCTGGGCGCGTTGCTGGCCGGCATCGGCGTCACCGCGCTGGTGCAGTCGAGCACCGCCACCAGCCTGATCGTCACCTCGTTCGTCGGCAAGGGCCTGATGGACACCGGCGCCGCGCTGGCCGTGATGCTGGGCGCCGACATCGGCACCGCGCTGATGTCGGTGCTGCTGTCGTTCGACCTGTCGTGGATCTCGCCGCTGCTGATCTTCGCCGGCGTCGTGATGTTCCTGTCGCAGGAAGACCGCAGCATCGGCCGGGTCGGCCGCGTCGTGATCGGGCTCGGGCTGATCACGCTCGCGCTGCAGCTGATCGTCGCCGCCACCGAGCCGCTGACGCGCTCGCCCGCGGTGCGAGCGATGCTGGTCAGCCTGCCCAACGACGTGATGCTCGAGATCACGATCGGCGCGCTGCTGGCCGTCGTCTCGTACTCCAGCCTCGCCACCGTGCTGCTGGTCGCGATGCTCGCCAACGCCGGGCTGCTGCCGACACCGGTGGCGCTCGGGCTGGTGCTGGGCGCCAACCTCGGCACCGGCGCGCTGCCGCTGCTGGCCACCGCGCGCGGCTCGGTGCAGTCGCGCCGCATGCCGCTCGGCAACTTCCTGTTCAAGCTGGCCGGCTGCCTCGCGATGGTGCCGCTGCTGCCGCAGGCCCACATCCTGCTGCAGGACTACGTGCCGACCGTGCTGCAGCAGGTGGTGGTCTTCCACCTCGCGTTCAACGTCGCGCGCTCGGTGCTCTTCATCCCGTTCACGCCGCTGGTCGGGCGCCTGCTCGACCGCCACCTGCCGCAGCCGCGCGCGCTCGGCACCGACCGGCCGCGCCACCTCGACCCGCTGGCGCTGAGCTCGCCGTCGGTGGCGATCGCCTGCGCGGCGCGCGAGGCGCTGCACCAGGCCGACGTGGTCGAGACGATGCTGCGGGGCATCCTGCCGGTGATCCGCTACAACGACCTGGCGCTCGCCGAGCAGCTGCGCAAGATGGACGACGTGGTCGACGAGCTGTACTCGGCGATCAAGTTCTACCTGACCCAGATCTCGCGGGCGGCGCTCTCCGAGCGCGAGAGCCGGCGCTGGACCGACATCGTCTCGTTCACCATCAACATGGAACAGATCGGCGACATCATCGAGCGCGTGCTGCAGGACATCGAGGACAAGAAGGTGCGCAAGAACCGCAGCTTCTCCGATGCCGGCATGGCCGAGATCGTGCACCTGCACGAGCGGCTGATGGCCAACCTGCGGCTGGGCATGAGCGTCTTCCTCGACGGCCATGTGCGCGATGCGAAGCGGCTGCTCGAAGAGAAGGCGCGCTTCCGCGACCTGGAGCATGAATACGCCGCCAGCCACATCGCACGGCTGCAGGAGAACACGGCGCAGAGCATCGAGACCAGCTCGCTGCACATCGACCTGATCAGCGACCTGAAGCGCATCAACTCGCACATCTGCTCGATCGCCTACCCGATCCTCGAATCGGCCGGCGCGCTGTCGCAGACGCGCATCCGGCATTCGCAGCTGTCGGCGCTGTCTTCCGACGAGTCCTAGAAATACTGGTGGCGGCGCAGCCAGTGCGCGTGCACCAGGGCCGCCTCGAGCGTG
>NZ_JBFUFP010000192.1:0-7219 GCF_056403375.1 Rhizobacter sp. P2_H2 | reverse complement strand
GCGCGTGGCGATGCAGCTGCTGCCCGATGCGGTGGTGCTGGCCAACGGGCAGCGGCGCATCCGCTGGCCGGGCGTGCAGGACACCGCGAGCCAGTTCGTGCAGCTGACCTGGCTGTTCACGACGCAGCCGCAGAAGCTGCGCACCGGCGAGAGCGTCGAGATCCCGCTCGCGCTGCCGTTCCGTGTCGAGCCGTGGACGTACGACGTGCTGGAGGAGGAGACGCTGTACACCCCCTTCGGCGAGGTGCAGGCTTTCCGCGTGAAGCCGCGCCGCCAGCCGCGCGGCGGCGACCTGATCCCCGAGATGTGGATTGCGCCGAGCATGCGCTACCTGCCGCTGCGCATCCGCATCCACCAGGACGCCGACACCTGGGTCGACCTGATGATCAAGCGCAAGCCGGAGCTGGCCGCGTCGTGAGCGCGACCTGCCTACACTCGATCCCTGACCCCCCAAGAAACCCGGAAGGAGACCCGATGACCTACGAATGCATCCTCACCGACATCCAGGGCAACGGCCCGCTGCGCATCGGCGTCGTCACGCTGAACCGGCCGAAGCAGCTGAACGCGCTGAACGACATGCTGATGGACGAGCTGGGCGCGGCGCTGAAGGCCTTCGATGCCGACGAGACGATCGGCTGCATGGTGGTCACCGGCAGCGAGAAGGCGTTCGCGGCCGGCGCCGATATCGGTGCGATGGCGGGCTGGAACTTCATGGACGTCTACAAGAGCGACTACATCACGCGCAACTGGGAGACCATCCGCAGCGTGCGCAAGCCGGTGATCGCCGGGGTGAGCGGCTTCGCGCTGGGTGGCGGCTGCGAGCTCGCGATGATGTGCGACATCATCATCGCKGCCGACAMCGCRAAGTTCGGCCARCCYGARATCAAGCTSGGCATCATCCCCGGYGCYGGCGGCACRCAGCGSCTGCCSCGYGCSGTSGGCAAGGCSAARGCSATGGACMTGGYGCTGACGGGCCGCATGATGGATGCGGCCGAGGCCGAACGCTCGGGCCTGGTGTCGCGCGTGGTGCCGGCGGCCGAGCTGCTGGGCGTGACGCTGGCGGCGGCGCAGGCGATCTGCGAGTACGGCGGGCCGAGCGTGATGATGGCCAAGGAGGCGCTGAACCGCGCCTACGAGGGGCCGCTCGCGGAGGGCATCCAGTTCGAGCGCCGCATGTTCCATGCGCTGTTCGCGACCGAGGACCAGAAGGAAGGGATGGATGCGTTCGTCAACAAGCGCAAGGCGAATTTCAAGCACCGGTAGTTTGGGCGCGGAAGGCGGGTGCGGGGAGGCTGTGGTGCGCCGTCGGGTGCGGTCTTCGCCCCTCTCGGGGCGAAGACTCCCCTGCGCTGACTGGTTTCATGGCCCGTCGCCCAAACTCCCGCCACTCACTTCGTTCGTTGTGGTCAAACAGTGGGCGACAGTCAGTTCACGATCGCGCTTCGCGCGGGGCCATGAAACCAGCCAGCTCCGGCGCCCCCTCCTTATTGGCGCACCACAGCCTCCCCGCACCCGCCTTCTGCCACCGCCCTGCCTTGTGTGGGATGACAAGCGAACAAGTGGGGGTTGGGTTCCGGGCTGCACCCGGTCAGTGGTTGCTGTAGACCAGCAGCCGGCCCTTGTACGCCGCGTGGGTGGCATCCGCCACCTGCTGCAGCCGTTCCTCCTGCAGCGAGAACCCCATCCCCGCCATCTGGCGCGTGAAGGCTGCGCGGTTGCCGCGGTTCGGGTCGACGATCCAGACCTCGGCGCGCGCGCCGACGTGGCGGCCGATGAAGCCGGCCAGCAGGCCGCCGTCGTCGCGCTCGTAGAGGATGTCGCTGCCGATCACCAGGTCGAAGCGGCCGCTGATCGTCTGCTCGTCCTGCGGCACCGGCGGCAGCAGGTCGTCGGCGGATTCGGACCACTGCCCGTGCCGGTAGGCCATCGGCAGCAGGCCATTGAGCCGCAGGTTCTCGGCGAGGAAGCCGGCGGTGAGCGGATGGCAGTCGCTCGCGGTCACGTCGCTGCCGCGGCGGTGGCTGACCAGGCTCGCGAGCGCGAGGCCGCAGCCGATCTCGAGGATGCGCTCCTGCGGCACCATCGCACGCACCGCCATGCGCGCGGCAAGCTGCAGGCCCGACGGCCACAGCAGCCCGAACAGCGGCCAGGCCGCCGACGAGATGCCCTGCTGGAGCGCGAGGTGGTGGGGGTCGGAGAACTGCTGGCGGTCCAGCAACGAGCGAATCTGCAGGTCGGCAACGCCGTCGATGGCGATGTGCTCGTGTTTGACCAGATATCCAGGCATCGCGCAGTGTAGGCGCGATGCCTGGGACGCGCTTGTCAGCCCTCTTTCCGCAGCGACGGGAACAGGATCACGTCGCGGATGCTCGGGCTGTCGGTGATCAGCATCATCAGCCGGTCGATGCCGATGCCGCAGCCGCCGGTCGGCGGCATGCCGTACTCGAGTGCGCGGATGAAGTCGGCGTCGTAGAACATCGCCTCCTCGTCGCCGGCATCCTTGTTGGCCGCCTGCGCATGGAAGCGCGCCGCCTGGTCCTCGGCGTCGTTCAGCTCCGAGAAGCCGTTCGCGTACTCGCGGCCGGTCATGAAGAGCTCGAAGCGCTCGGTGATGCCGGGGTTGGCATCCGACGCACGCGCCAGCGGCGACACCTCGACCGGGTAGTCGATGATGAAGGTCGGGTGCCACAGCTTCTCCTCGACCACGGCCTCGAACAGCCCGAACTGCAGCTCCGGCAGCTTCCAGTGCGCCGGCGCTTCCTCGCCCGCCGCCTTCAGCTTCGCGCGCAGCACCTCGGCGTCGCCGGCCTCGGCCTCGCTCAGCCCGGCGTGCACCACCAGCGAATCGCGCACCGACAGGCGCGTGAACGGCTTGTCCAGGTCGACCGGCTTGCCGGCGTAGGTGATGCTGGCCGAGCCGGTGGCCTGCCGCGCCGCATGGCGCAGCACCTGCTCGGTGAAGTCCATCACGTCGTGGTGGTTCCACCAGGCCGCGTAGAACTCCATCATCGTGAACTCGGGGTTGTGCCGCACCGAGATGCCTTCGTTGCGGAAGTTGCGGTTCACCTCGAACACCCGCTCGAAGCCGCCGACGATCAGCCGCTTCAGGTACAGCTCGGGCGCGATGCGCAGGAACATCTGCTGGTCGAGCGCGTTGTGGTGCGTGGTGAACGGCTTGGCGTTCGCACCGCCCGGGATCGGGTGCAGCATCGGCGTCTCGACCTCCATGAAGCCGTGCTCGATCATGTAGTGCCGGATCGAGCCCAGCGCCTTGCTGCGGGCGACGAAGCGCGCACGCGCCTCCTCGTCGGTGATCAGGTCGACATAGCGCTGGCGGTACTTCTGCTCCTGGTCGGCCATGCCGTGGAACTTGTCCGGCAGCGGCCGCAGGCTCTTGGTCAGCAGGCGCAGCGTGGTCACGCGCACCGACAGCTCGCCGGTCTTGGTGCGGAACAGCGTGCCCTCGGCACCGAGGATGTCGCCCAGGTCCCAGTGCTTGAACGCGGCGTACACCTCGTCGCCCAGCGCGTCCTTCGTGACGAACAGCTGCAGGCGGCCGGTCGAGTCCTGCAAGGTCGCGAAGCTCGCCTTGCCCATCATCCGCTTGAGCATCATCCGCCCGCCCAGGCTCACGACGATGCCCTGCGGCTCCAGCTCCTCGTTCGGGATCTCGCCGTACTTGCGGACCAGGTCGAGCGCATGGTGCTTCGGCTTGAAGTCGTTCGGGAATGCGACGCGGCCCTGCTGGCGGATCGCGGACAGCTTCTCGCGGCGTTCGGCGATCAGCTTGTTTTCGTCTTCGGGCGGCTGGGGAGGAGGGGTATGGGTCATGTGGGGCTCGGAAAATGCGCCGCAATTTTAGGCGGGCCGCCCGGGATTCCCCGGCCCGGGTCGTCCAGGCCGAATAAAATCGCCCGTTTGCCTCGCGGGTGCCCCGCGTAGCGCCTGCCTTTCGAGAGCCCCCATGCCGACTCCCTCCATCATCCGTGACCGCAAGCTGCGCCTGGCGCTGGTGGGCTGCGGCCGCATCGCGCAGAACCACATCGCGGCGCTGAAGCAGCATGCCGACCGGGCCGAATGGGTCGCGGTCTGCGACAACCAGCCCGAACTGCTGGCCAAGGCCGTCGAGCTGACCGGCGCCCCGGGTTTCGCATCGCTCGATGCCTTGCTGGCGGGCAGTGACGCCGATCTCGTCGTGCTGGCCACGCCGAGCGGGCTGCACCCGCGCCAGGCGATCAAGGTCGCGCAGGCCGGCCGCCATGTGCTCAGCGAGAAGCCGATGGCCACCAAGTGGGACGAGGGTGTCGCGATGGTGCGGGCCTGCCGCGATGCCGGCGTCAAGCTGTTCGTCGTCAAGCAGAACCGGCTGAACGCCACGCTGCAGCTCGTCAAGCGCGCGGTCGACCAGGGCCGCTTCGGCAAGCTGGCGATGGTGGCGGTCAACGTGTTCTGGACCCGCCCGCAGGCCTACTACGACGCGGCGCCGTGGCGTGGCCGCTGGGACATGGACGGCGGCGCCTTCATGAACCAGGCGAGCCACTATGTCGACATGGTCGACTGGCTGGTCGGCCCGGTCGACAACGTGCACGCCTACACCGCGACGCTGTCGCGCAACATCGAGGCCGAGGACACCGGGGTGATGAGCCTGCGGCTGCGCAACGGCGCGCTGGCCTCGATCAACGTGACGATGCTGACGCACAACAAGAACTTCGAGGGCAGCATCACGATCCTCGGCGAGCGCGGCACGGTGCGCGTCGGCGGCGTCGCGGTCAACAAGATCGAGCACTGGGAGTTCGACACGCCGCACGAGGACGATGCCAAGGTCGCCGACGCGAGCTATGGCGTCAGCTCGGTCTACGGCCCCGGCCACCCGCTCTACTACGACAACGTGATCAAGACGCTGCGCGGCGAGGCGCATGCCGAGGTCGATGGCTACGAAGGCCTGCGCTCGCTCGAGGTGCTGATCGCCGGCTACCGCTCGGCACGCGACGGCGTGCGCGTCGGCCTGCCCTTGGTTTTTTGAACGGGACATTCTGATGATCCACGCCTCCGCCATCGTCGACGAAGGCGCGCAGCTCGGCGCCGGCACCCGGGTCTGGCATTTCGCGCATGTGTGCGCCGGCGCCCGCATCGGCGACGGCTGCTCGCTCGGGCAGGGTGTCTACGTCGGCAACGACGTCAACATCGGCCACAACGTGAAGATCCAGAACAACGTGTCGGTCTACGACGCGGTGACGCTCGAGGACGACGTGTTCTGCGGCCCGAGCATGGTCTTCACGAACGTCTACAACCCGCGCTCGGCCGTCACCCGCAAGAACGAGTACCGCCGCACGCTGGTGCGCCGCGGCGCGACGCTGGGCGCCAACTGCACGATCGTCTGCGGGCACACGGTCGGCCGCTATGCCTTCGTCGGTGCCGGTGCCGTCATCAACCGCGACGTGCCGGATTTCGCGCTGATGGTCGGCGTGCCGGCCCGCCAGGCCGGGTGGATGAGCCGGCACGGCGAGCGGCTCGAGCTGCCGCTCACCGGCGACGGCGAGGCCGCCTGCCCGGCGACCGGCGAGCGCTACGTGCTGCGCAATTCGGTGTGCCAACCTGCAGAGGAAGTATCCGCATGAGCTCGAAGCTCGAATTCGTCGACCTGAAGACGCAGTACGCCGCGCTGAAGGGCAGCATTGCCGAGCGCATGCAGCGCGTGCTCGACCACGGCCAGTACATCATGGGCCCGGAGGTCAAGGAGCTCGAGGTGCAGCTCGCCGCGTACACCGGCGCGCGCCACTGCATCACGGTCGCGAGCGGCACCGAGGCGCTGCTGATCGCGCTGATGGCGCTCGACCTGAAGCCCGGCGACGAGGTCGTCACGACGCCGTTCACCTTCGCCGCCACCGCCGAGATGATCGTGCTGCTGGGCGGCGTGCCGGTGTTCGCCGACATCGAACCCGACACCTGCAACATCGACGCCGCGCTGATCGAGGCGCGGATCACGCCGCGCACGCGGGCCATCATGCCGGTGAGCCTGTACGGCCAGGCCGCCGACATGGACGCGATCAACGCGATCGCGCAGCGCCACGGGCTGCCGGTGATCGAGGATGCGGCGCAGAGCTTCGGGGCGGACTACGCAGGCCTGGATGACGTCAAGCGCAAGAGCTGCAACCTGAGCACCTTCGGCTGCACCAGCTTCTTCCCGAGCAAGCCGCTCGGCTGCTACGGCGACGGCGGCGCGATCTTCACCAGCGACGACCGCCTCGCGCAGGCCTGCCGCGAGATCCGCGTGCACGGCCAGAGCGCGCGCTACACGCACACCCGCGTCGGTGTCGGCGGGCGCATGGACACGCTGCAGTGCGCGATCGTGCTGGCCAAGCTCGAGCGCTTCGAATGGGAAGTGCAGCAGCGCCTGGCGATCGGCGCGCGCTACAACGAGATGCTGGCCGGCAAGCTGCCGGTGGTGGCACAGCGCGCCGGCCGCACCAGCGTGTTCGCGCAGTACACGGTGTTCGTCGAGGACCGCGCCGCGGTGCAGGCGAAGCTGACGGCGCAGGGCATCCCGACCGCCGTGCACTACCCGCTGCCGATCAACCAGCAACCGGCCTACCGCGCCTGGCAGGTGCCGGGCGGCACGCCGCACGCCGAACGCGCCGCCGCGCGCGTGATGAGCCTGCCGATGAGCGCCGACCTGACCCCCGCCGACCAGGAGCGGGTGGTGCACGCCTTGCTCGCATGACGACAGCGGGCGCGGCCGGCGCAGGCTCGGCGCGGCATGTGCTGACGCTGCTGACGGGCACCGGCCTGGCACAGCTGATCGCGCTCGCCGCGAGCCCGCTGCTGTCGCGCCTGTTCGCGCCGGAAGACTTCGGCGTGTTCGCGCTGTTCCAGAGCGTGGTCGCGCTGCTGGCGATCCTCGCGACCGGCCGCTACGAGCTGGCCATCGTGCTGCCGGAGTCGGACGACGACGGCTGGCAACTGCTGCTGCTCGCGCTGGCGATCACGCTCGCGGTGACCGGGCTGTCGTTGCTCGTTGTTGCGCTCGGTGGCGGATGGATCGCGCAAGCCTCCGGTCACGCCGCGCTCGCGCCGTGGCTCTACCTGCTGCCGCTGAGCGTCGCGCTGACCGCCGTCGTCAACACGCTGGGCTGCTGGTCGAACCGCCGCCGGCAGTACACGCAACTGGCCGGCAACCGCGTCGTGCAAAGCGCGGGCGGCGTCGCGGCCACGGTCGGAC
>NZ_JBFUFP010000191.1:0-7232 GCF_056403375.1 Rhizobacter sp. P2_H2 | reverse complement strand
CTGACGACCTCGGCCTTCTGCCCGCGCTTCAAGCAACCCGAGCTGAAGCACGCCGCCATCAAGGTGCTGAAGGCCGAACTGCCGTGGCGCCTGCTCGGCGTGGCCTGGCTGCCGGAAGACGAAGCGCTGCGCGTGCGCGAGGCGCTGAAGCCGCTGATGGACGGTTTCGCGTTCGCGAGCTGCGTGCCGTTCGGCCGCGAGCGCAGCGGCGTGCTGTTCCGCGCCGCGGCCTACGAGCCGGTGCCCGATGCCGTGCTGGAGCGCATCGAGGCCCTGCTCGGCCTGGCCGCGCCCGAGGTGCTGCACTACGCCGACAAGCGCCGCGGCCAGCGCCGCGCGATGCGGCTCGCGCGCCATGGCACCGATGAGGCCCGCCTCGAAGGCTTCCTGCTCGCCGGCGACATCAGCGCCGAGGTCTGGATCAAGCCGCTGCTGCAGGACGAACTGCCGGCCCAGGCCTACGGCCGCCTGCTGCTGAGCCCCGGCGCACGCGCGCCGGTCGCGGTGCCGGCCAGCGGCAAGCAGGTCTGCACCTGCTTCAACGTCGGCGAGCCGGCCGTCCTCGCGCAGCTCGAACGCTGCAGCGGCCCGGCCGACGCGCAGCTCGCGCAACTGCAGGGCGCGCTGAAATGCGGCACCAACTGCGGTTCGTGCATCCCCGCGTTGAAACGCATGGTTCGCGCCAAGTTGCAGCCGGTTCATGCGACCTAGCGGGCCGAGCGCCGGGCCGTCCCAAGCCGGCCCGCATCCCCTCGGGGGATCGGTCGCCGTACCCGGCGGCCGAGGGGTGGTCATCTCTCTAGAATCGCCATCGAACAACAACGATGGAGACAGACAGCATGACGATCCTGAAGCGCGCAGCCCTGCTGCTGGCCTGCGCCTGCAGCCTGCTCGCCGCCTGCGCCAGCGCGCCAGCCTCGCTCGCCGACTACCCGCCGATGCCCGCCGGCGCGGCACCGGGCGCCTCGACCCCGGCCATCGAGACCGCCCGTGCAATGGGGCGCGGCGTCAACTTCGGCAACATCTTCGACGCCCCCACCGAAGGCGCCTGGGGCCTGCGCTTCGACGCGACACTGGTCGCGAAAGCCGCCGAGGCCGGCTTCACGAACGCCCGGCTGCCGGTGCGCTGGAGCAACCATGCGTCGGCCGACGGCGAGGCGCGCATCGACCCCGAATTCTTCAAGCGCGTCGACGAAGCGGTCGATGCGCTGCTCGACAAGGGCTTCATCGTCGTGCTGAACATGCACCACTACCGCCAGCTCGACGGCGATGCGCTCGATGGCAGCGAAGCCCGGGTGGCCGACGGCCTGCATGCGCTGCGTTTCCTGAACATGTGGAAACAGATCGCCCAGCACTACAGCACGCGAGGCCCCAAGCTGGTGTTCGAGCTCTACAACGAGCCGCACGGCGCGCAGACCACCCGCTGGAACGACCTCGCCGCGCGCGGGCTGCAGGTGGTGCGCCGCAGCAACCCGACGCGCATCGTGATCATCGGCCCGACGCAATGGAACAGCGCGAATGCGCTCGCGAGCCTGGTGCTGCCGAATGACGCGAACCTGATCGTCACGGTGCACCACTACGAGCCGTTCCACTTCACGCACCAGGGCGCCGAATGGGCCAGCGGTGCCGCGGCCTGGCTGGGCACGCCCTGCTGCGACGCTGCGCAGCTCGCGCAGATGCGCGGCCCGCTCGACACCGCGCTCGCGTGGTCGCTGCGCCACCGCTACCCCATCTACCTCGGCGAATTCGGCGCCTACGGCAAGGCCGGGATGGACTCCCGCGTGACCTACACGCGCCGCATGCGCGACGAGGCCGAGCGCCGCGGCTTCAGCTGGGCATATTGGGAACTGGCATCGGGCTTCGGCGTCTACGACCCCGCGGCACGCGACTGGCGCGAACCGCTGAAGAACGCCTTGCTCGGCCCCTGAGCCCTTTCTTAATACATGCCTCATCAAATCGTCGTCGCATTGGCCCGGTACTTGCGAAACTCGCTCTGGGAGAGCCCATGAGCATCACGAACTACATCAAGGAAATCGGTCGCGGCAAGGAAGGCGCCCGCTCGCTGTCACGCGAGCAGGCGCTCGACCTGATGGGCCAGGTCCTGGACGGCCAGGTCAGCGACCTCGAACTCGGCGCCTTCGCGATGGCGATGCGCATCAAGGGCGAATCGGTCGACGAGCTGGCCGGCTTCCTGCAGGCGGCCTCGGCGCGCTGCCTGCCGATCACCTGCGATCGCACCCTGGTGGTGCTGCCCTCGTACAACGGCGCGCGCAAGCTGCCCAACCTGACCCCGCTGCTCGCGCTGATGCTCGCGCAGGAAGGCGTGCCCGTGCTGGTGCACGGCATGCCCGAGGATCCGGGCCGCGTCACCACCGCCGACATCTTCCAGGTGCTCGGGCTGCCGCTCGCGCGCAGCGCCGACGACGTGGCCCAGGCCTGGCGCCGCCGCGAGCCGGTGTTCATGCGCACCGATGCGCTGTGCCCGCCGCTCGCCCGCCTGCTCGACGCGCGCTGGACCATCGGCCTGCGCAACTCCGGCCACACCGTCGCGAAGCTGCTCGACCCGTGCGCGGCCGGCCAGGCGCTGCGCGTCGTCAACTACACGCACCCGGAGTACGGCGCGATGCTGACCGACTTCCTGCAGCGCACCACCGCGAACGCGCTGCTGATGCGCGGCACCGAGGGCGAACCGGTCGCCGACCCGCGCCGGCTGCCGCGCCTGGACGTCTTCATCGACGGCCAGCCGCGCAGCGAGCTGTCGCTGTCGGCCCACGACGGCGTGCTGCGTGAACTGCCGGTGCTGCCGCGCACCTGCGATGCGGCCACCACCGCGATGTACATCCAATCGGTCATCAGCGGCGAGAAGCCGGCGCCCGCGCCGCTGACGCAGCAGGTGGCCTGCCTGCTCGACAGCCTCGCGGCGCTGGAGCGGGCGCATCCGAAGGAGAAGACGGCATGACGGTTCCTGTGCAACCCGGCCGGGTGACGCTGGGTCATGTGACGCTGGTGGGGGCCGGCCCCGGTGACCCGGAGCTGCTGACGGTCAAGGCGATCCGCGCGATCCGCGCCGCCAGCGTGCTGCTGGTCGACGACCTGGTCGGCGACGGCGTGCTGCGCTACGCACGCCGTTCGGCGCGCGTCATTCATGTCGGCAAGCGCGGCGGCTGCGCGAGCACGCCGCAGGCCTTCATCGAGAAGCTGATGGCCGCCGAGGCACTGAAGGGCGAGCGCGTGGTGCGTCTGAAGGGCGGCGACCCGTTCGTGTTCGGCCGCGGCGGCGAGGAAATGCAGCACCTGCGCGCGCTGGGCATCGAGGTGTCGGTGGTCAACGGCATCACCTCGGGCCTGGCCGCGGCGACCTCGCTCGACGTGCCGCTGACGCACCGCGACCATGCGCACGGCGTCATCCTGGTGACCGGCCACGCGAAGGAATCGGGCGCCTCTCCCGACTGGCCGACGCTCGCCGCCGCGGCCGCGCAGGGGCTGACACTCGTGATCTACATGGGCGTGGCGCAGGCGGCCACGCTGCAATCGGGCCTGCTGCAGGCGCTGCCGGCGCACACGCCGGTGGCCGTCGTGCAGCATGCGAGCCAGCCGCAACAGCGGCATGCTGTCGGCACGCTCGGCGACCTGTGCGGGCTGATCGAGCGCGAGCAGCTCGGCAGCCCGGCGATCATCCTGGTCGGCGAAGTGTTGCGCGGGCTGCAGGCGCGTGACGATCTGCCGGGCAACGTGCGCGAATCCCTCCAAATGGGGGTTGTCCGGGTCGCCTGAAGCGCGGGGCGTCGCCGCATAATCCCCGGCCACAAGATGCTGGTGGAGTGAGGACCTGATGCTCAAGATCGACAAGCTGAACCGCCTGACGGCTTCGCACGGCCCGCTGGAGCGCGGCCACGGCATGGTGACCGGCGTGATCGCGCTGGGGCTGTCCATCCTGTGCTTCCTGGGCGTGATCGCGTTCCACTTCCCGCAGTACCTGACGACGCCGCAGCTGCGCCAGTCGTACGACGTGGCGGTGATCCGGCAGGTGATGCTGGTGGCACTGGTGATCGCCGGCTCGCTGTCGCTGTTCAACATCATCCGCGGGCGCTCGCGCTGGCTGGCCTTCGCGTCATTCGTGCTGGTGGCGGCCACGCTCGCCTGGGGCGGGCACAAGGTGCCGGTCAACGACTTCGCCGACAACACGCCGTACATCGGCCTCGACTGGTTCATCCTCGACCTGCTGGGCTCGACGCTGATCTTCGTGTTCATCGAGAAGCTGTTCGCGCTGCGCCGCGAGCAACCGGTGTTCCGCGCCGAGTGGCAGACCGACTTCCATCACTTCATCGTGAACCACATGGTGGTGGGCTTCATCCTGCTGGCGACCAACCTGCTGGTGCACAAGTTCTTCGGCTGGGCCGCCAACGACGGCGTGCGGGGCTGGGTCGCGAACCTGAACTTCTGGGTCGCGCTGTTCCTGATCGTGCTGGTGGCCGACCTGGTGCAGTACTGGACGCACCGCGCGTACCACGAGGTGCCGCTGCTGTGGCGCCTGCATGCGGTGCACCACAGCGTGAAGAGCATGGACTGGCTGGCCGGCTCGCGCCAGCACATCCTCGAGCTGCTGATCACGCGCACGCTGGTGCTGGCGCCGATCTACGTGCTGGGCTTCAGCAAGGAAGTGATCGATGCGTACATCGTCGTGGTCGGCTTCCAGGCGGTGTTCAACCATGCCAACGTCAGCGTGCGGCTCGGCCCGCTGCGCTACCTGATCGTGACGCCGAACTTCCACCACTGGCACCACTCGCAGGACGACGAGGCGATCGACAAGAACTACGCGGCGCACTTCGCGTTCCTCGACTACCTGTTCGGCACCGCGGTGAAGGCGGATCGCAAATGGCCGGATCAGTACGGGGTGGTCGGCGACTATGTGCCGAACGGGTTCTTCAAGCAGCTGAAATTTCCGTTCGTCTGGAAAGGCTGATCAAGCCGCCGCAAGCCTCAACGCCCGCGGCGCTGCCGCCGCGAGGATYCCTGCGAACAGCGACACCGTCGCGAGACCGAGCGTCAGCGATGCGTGCTCCGCGATGATTCCGATCAGCGGCGGCCCGGCCATCATCCCCAGGTAGCCGACCGACGCGACCACCGCGATGCCGTGCGCCGGGTTCGCATCCACCTTCGCCGCGGCGCTGAACAGCACCGGCACCACGTTCGCGAAGCCCAGGCCCACCAGCGCGAAGCCGACCAGCGCCACCACCGGGTGCCCGATCAGCAGCACCGCCGCCATCGCGGCCGCGGCCAGCGCCGCGCTGCCGCTCATCAGCACGGCCGGCGACACCCGCTCGCGCACCCAGTCGCCGGCGAAACGCGCCGCCGCCATCGCGGCGCTGAAGCTCGCGTAGGCCAGCGCGGCGAAGCTCGCCCCGCTGGCGAGTTCCTGCTTCATGTACAGCACGCTCCAGTCGTACATCGCGCCCTCGGCGATCAGGCCCAGCGCCCCCAGCACGCCCAGCAGCGCCAGCAGCCCGCGCGGCAGCTCGAAGCCGCCCTTGTCGTCCGACCCGGCGATCGTGCGCAGCATCACCGCCCCGGCCGCGCCGATCGCCGCCGCGCCCAGCACCGCCATCGCCACCAGGTGCGTCGCGCCGCCGACCTCGTGCGACAGCAGCACGCTGCCCAGCCCCGCGCCGACCATGCCACCCAGGCTGAACATGCCGTGGAAGCCGCTCATCAGGCTGCGCCCGGCACGCTGCTCCAGCTCGCCGGCCGCCGCGTTGATCGACACGTCGAACAGGCTGGTGCCGACGCCGAACACCACCATCACCGCCACCAGGCCCGCATAGGCGTGCGACGACAGCAGCAACGCCAGGCACAGCGCGGTCGCGCCGCCCGACAGCAGCGCCGCCCGCCGCGCCCCCAGCCGCCCCACCCAGCGGCCCGCCTGCGTCAGCGTCGCGACCGCACCGACGCCGGCGGCCAGCATCGCGATCGCGAGCGCCTGCTCGCCGAGCGCGTAGTGCTGCTTGATCGTCGGCACGTGCACGCCGAAGCTCGCGAACAGCACGCCGGCGACGAAGAACTGCAGGCGCACGGCCCAGGTGGCGCGCGCCACGGCGATCGGATCAGGTGTCATCGGTGGGGAGCAATCGGTTGCGTGAGGTCGGAAAGCGGCTGATTCTAGGAAGGGCCCGTGACCCGACCTGTCACAGATTGCGCTGCCGGGATAATCCGGCGATGCATTCGTACGACGTGGTGGTGATCGGCGCAGGCGCGGCCGGCTTGTTCTGCGCGGGGATCGCCGGCCAGCGCGGCGCCCGCGTGCTGCTGATCGACCATGCCGAGAAGCTGGCCGAGAAGATCCGCATCTCCGGCGGCGGGCGCTGCAATTTCACGAACCGCGATGCCGGGCCGGCCAACTTCCTGTCGGAGAACCCGAATTTCTGCCGCTCGGCGCTGGCCCGCTACACGCCGCAGGATTTCATCGGCCTGGTGCAGCGCCACCGCATCGCGTGGCACGAGAAGCACAAGGGCCAGCTGTTCTGCGACGAATCGGCCGAAGACATCATCGGCATGCTGCTGCGCGAATGCGAACAAGGCGGCGTGACGCGCTGGCAGCCGTGCAGCGTGGCGGCGGTGCGCGGCGAGCCGGAGCGCTTCGAGCTCGATACGGCGCGCGGCCCGGTGCGCTGCCGGCGGGTCGTCATCGCSACCGGCGGSCTGTCGATCCCGAAGATYGGCGCSACCGATTTCGGCTACCGCATCGCSAAGCAGTTCGGCCACAAGCTGGTCGACACCCGGCCGGCGCTGGTGCCGCTGACCTTCGCGGCGGCCGAGTGGGCGCCGTTCGTCGAGCTGGCCGGGCTCTCGCTGCCGGTGGCGATCAGCACCGGCGCCGGCAAGGCATGGGCCCGTTTCGTCGAGGACCTGCTGTTCACGCACCGCGGGCTCAGCGGGCCGGGCGTGCTGCAGATCTCGAGCTTCTGGAAGCCCGGCACGCCGCTGCAGCTCGACCTGGCGCCCGACCGCGACCTGGCCGCGGAATTCCTGCACGCCAAGGCCGGCTCGCGCAAGCAGCTGGGCAACGAGCTGGCGACGCTGCTGCCGGCCCGGCTGGCCTCGGCCTGGCTGCAGGCCCGCCCGGGCTTGTCGGATCGCCCGGTGGCCGACCTGAAGGACCGCGACCTGCAGCAACTGGCCGCCGGCCTGCAGGGCTGGCAGCTGACGCCCGACGGCACCGAGGGCTACCGCAAGGC
>NZ_JBFUFP010000190.1:0-7235 GCF_056403375.1 Rhizobacter sp. P2_H2 | reverse complement strand
GCCGCGGCCTCGCCCGCGGCCGTCTTGGCAGGCGGCTTCGCGGCGCGCGGCTCGAACTCGAAGCTGACCTTGCCCTCCTTCTTGTCGAAGGCCAGGAAGGCCTTGAACTTGCGCCGCGTCTTGTTCGAGACGAAGTTCTCCAGCAGGTCGGTCTTGCCGGTGGCGAGCAGCTTGCTCATCTGCTCGTGGGCCACCGGCTGCTGCAGGATGATCTTGCCGCTCTTGAAGTCGCAGGTGATGTGCGCGCCGACCGCATGCTCGCAGACGTAGGAGCTGCCGAACTCGAAGACGCGGCCCTGGCACTTCGGGCAGTGGCCCAGGCTCTCCTGGTCGGAGAAGTCGACCGGCTCGCCGGCCTCGGCGTTCTTCGCGTCCTCGCCGAAGTCGAACTCCAGCTTCCAGTTCTTGATCTCGTCGTCGAACGCGAGCTTCAGCTCGGCGGTGAACGGCCAGCCGGCCTTCGAGCGGAAGCCCTCGAGCGGGCCGATCTTCTTGTCGGCCAGGAAGCGCTCCACCTCGTCGAGCTCGAAGCTGCGCCCGCCGGGGATCTTGCTGATCGAGAAGCCGCAGCCGTTGTCCTCGGCCGGGCTGGTGCCCACGCAGGTGAAGCGGCGGTAGTTCTCCTTCACGACGCCGCCGCAGTTCGGGCAGGGTGTCTTGAGGGTCGCGTAGTCGCCGGGAATGGTGTCGCGGTCGTACTCCTTGGCCTTCGCGACGATGCGCTGCGTCATCGCGGCGATCTCGGCCATGAAGGTCTCGCGGCTGAGCTTGCCCTTCTCCATCTCGGACAGCTGGAATTCCCAGTTGCCCGTCAGCTCGGGCTTGGTCAGGTCCTCGACGCCCAGGCCGCGCAGCAGCGTCGTGAGCTGGAAGGCCTTCGCGGTCGGGATCAGCTCGCGGCCCTCGCGGTGCATGTACTTCTCGAGGATCAGCCCTTCGATGATGGCCGCGCGCGTGGCCGGCGTGCCCAGGCCCTTCTCCTGCATCGCCTCGCGCAGCTCGTCGTCGTCGATCAGCTTGCCGGCGCCTTCCATCGCCGACAGCAGCGTCGCCTCGCTGTAGCGCGCCGGCGGCTTGGTCTTCATCGGGTTGACCGCCACGTCCTCGGTGCGCACCAGCTCGCCCGGGGCCACCGCCACCAGGTTGGCGTCGTCCTCCTGCGCCTCGCGGCCGTACACCGCGAGCCAGCCCGGCTTCACCATCACCTTGCCGTTGGTCTGGAAGCTGTGCTCCTTGCCCGCCGCCTTCACGGTGCTGATGCGTGTCGTGACCATGAACTCGGCCGGCGGGAAGAAGACCGCGAGGAAGCGCTTGACGACCATGTCGTACAGCTTGGCCTCGACCTCGGTCAGGCTGCGCGGCGCCTGCAGCGTCGGGATGATGGCGAAGTGGTCCGACACCTTCGCGTTGTCGAAGATGCGCTTGTTCGGCTTGACGTAGCCCTCCTTGAGCGCCTTCGCCGCATGCGCCGACAGCGGGCGCAGCGGGCCGGGCAGGTCGTCGGTGGCGAGCATCTGCATCGTGTCCTTCACGACGGCGACATAGTCTTCCGGCAGGTGCTTGCTGTCGGTCCGCGGGTAGGTCAGCACCTTGTGCTTCTCGTACAGCGCCTGCGCGATGCTGAGCGTCGTCTTCGCGCTGAAGCCGAAGCGGCTGTTGGCCTCGCGCTGCAGCGTGGTCAGGTCGTAGAGGCCGGGCGAGCTCTGCGTGCTGGGCTTGGCCTCTTCGGTGACGCTCGCCGGCTGGCCGCGCGCCGCCTCGGCGATGGCCTGCGCGTCGGCCGCGTTCCACAGGCGGTCGGCGCGCTGCTCGGCGTCGTCGGGGTTCTTCTTCCACTTCGGGTCGAACCACTTGCCCTCGTACTCGCCGGCCTGCGCCGCGAAGGTGGCCTTCAGCTCCCAGTAGTCACGCGAGACGTGCTTGCGGATCTTCTCCTCGCGCTCGACGACGATCGACAGCGTGGGCGTCTGCACCCGGCCGACGGTGGTCAGGAAGAAGCCGCCGTCGCGCGAATTGAACGCGGTCATCGCCCGCGTGCCGTTGATGCCGACCAGCCAGTCGGCCTCGGAGCGGCTGCGCGCCGCCTGGGCGAGGCCCTGCAGGCTTTCGTCGCTGCGCAGGTTGTCGAAGCCGTCGCGGATGGCCGCCGGCGTCATGCTCTGCAGCCACAGCCGGCGCACCGGGTGCTTGCTCTTCGCGTGCTGCTGGATCAGCCGGAAGATCAGCTCGCCCTCGCGCCCCGCGTCGCAGGCGTTGATCAGGTCGGTGACGTCCTTGCGCTTGACCAGCTTGACGATCGCGTTCAGCCRCCCCTTGCTCTTGTCGATCGGGTTCAGGTCGAAGTGCGGCGGAATCACCGGCAGGTTCGCGAAGCTCCACTTGCCGCGCTTCACGTCGAACTCCTCCGGCGCCTTGATCTCCAGCAGGTGGCCGACGGCGGAGGTCACGATGTGGTGCTCGCCCTCGAAGTACTCGTCGTGCTTCTCGAACTTGCCCGCGGTGGGCGTCAACGCACGCACGATGTCCTGGGCGACGGAGGGCTTCTCGGCAATGATCAGTGACTTGCTCATGGGACTTTCTGGTGATGGCTCGGCCGGGGTCGGCGCGTGCTCTCTACAATCCGGGCTTCTCGCGCGCATGCACGCACACGCATGCACGCGCGCGCACCCATGAATTCAATGTACCCAAAGAAACCGATGACGCAAGCCGGCACCGCCAAGTCCCCTCGGTCCACCCCTCGGTCCAGAGCGACCGCCCCCGCGAAGGACGCCGGCGCCACGGCCGCCGGCCGGCGCATCCAGGTGCGCCGCTCCGGCGTGCACGGCAAGGGCGTGTTCGCGATCGCACCGATCGCCCGCGGCGAGGTCGTGATCGAGTACAAGGGCGAGGTGATCCCCTGGGAAGAGGCGCTGCGCCGCCATCCGCACGACCCGAAGGACCCGAACCACACCTTCTACTTCCAGCTCGACGACGGCGAGATGGCGATCGACGCCAAGTACGGCGGCAATGCTGCGCGCTGGATCAACCACGCCTGCACGCCGAACTGCGAATCCGACGAGATCGACGGCCGCGTGTTCATCAAGGCGAGACGCGCGATCAAGCCGGGTGAGGAACTGTTCTACGACTACGGCCTGATCATCGACGAGCGCTACACGCCGAAGCTGAAGAAGGAATACGAATGCCGCTGCGGCACCCGCAACTGCCGCGGCACGATGCTCGCCCCGAAGCGCTGAGGCTGCGATGAGCGACCCCACCGAAGACGACATCCCCGACACCACGCTGCCTGCGGCATCGCCGCAGCACTGGGGTGCCGAGGCGCTGTGGCAGCAGCTCGAGCCGCTGCTGCCGGGGCTCAGCGTCGAGGTCGTCGCGCGCATCTCGTCGACCAACACCGCGCTGCTGGAGCGCGCCCGCGTCAACATCAGCGCGATCGACGAGGCCGCGGCCGAGCTGGTGCAGGTGCGCCGCAGCGTCGAGAGCGCCGCCTTCGGCCGCCGCGCCGCCGACGTGCAGCCCTGCCTGCTGGTGGCCGAGCACCAGACCGGCGGCCGCGGCCGCATGGGTCGCGTCTGGAAGGCCGCGCCGGTCGCCTCGCTGACCTTCTCGCTGTCGCTGCCGATGAACCCGCCGGACTGGTCGGGGCTGTCGCTCGCGGTCGGCTGTGCGCTGGCCGACGCGCTCGACCCGCGCACGCCGGGCGATGCGAGTGCGCCACGGATCGGCCTGAAGTGGCCGAACGACCTGTGGCTGATGGAGGCCGGATCCGACGCGGGCCGGCTGGGCCGCAAGCTCGGCGGCGTGCTGATCGAGACGGTGGCGGCCGGCCCGCGGCGGCTGGCGGTGATCGGCATCGGCATCAACGTGCAGCCGATGCATGCCACCGAGCTGAACACCGGCTACGGCTGCGTGCAGGAGATCGACCCCGCGCTGACCGCGCCGGCCACGCTCGCGCGCGTCGCGCTGCCGCTGGTGAAGGCGCTGATCGAGTTCAACCGGCGCGGCTTCGGTGCCTTCGTCGACCGTTTCGCCGCACGCGACCTGCTGCGCGGCCGCGCGATCACGACGACGCAGGCCGACGTGGCCGAAGGCATCGCCGACGGCGTCAGTGCCAACGGCATGCTGCGCGTGCTCACCGCCGACGGCCCGCGCGAGGTCGGCAGCGGCGAGGTCAGCGTGCGCCTGACGCCGGCGGACGGCGGCGCGCCCGACCCGCAGGCCGAGGACGCCTGATGCTGCGTGCGATCGTGCTGTTGCTGCTGCTGGCGAACCTGGGCTTCTGGGCCTGGACGCAGGGACAGCTCGACGGCGTGGTCGGCGTGCGCGCACAGGGCGACCGCGAGCCGGAGCGGCTGGCGCGCCAGGTGCGCGCGGACAGCGTGCACATCCTGCCGGCGGGCGCGGCCTCGGCGCCGGCCGGCACCCCGGGCGAGCCGGCACTGGCCTGCCTGGAGGCCGGTCCGTACACGCCGGCGCAGATCGCGAGCGCCGAGTCCGCGTTGCAGAGCGCCTTGCCGCCCGGCAGCTGGAGCAGCGTGAGGAACGAGCTGCCGGCGGTCTGGATGGTCTACATGGGCAAGTACCCGAACCGCGAAGGCCTGCAGAAGAAGGAAGACGAGCTCAAGCGGATGAAGGTGCCGTACGAGGAGCTGCGCAACGCCCCCGAGTTCGAGGTCGGCTTGTCGCTCGGCCGCTTCGACAACAAGGACACGGCCGACAAGGCGCTGGCCGAGCTGACGCAGCGCGGCGTGCGCACCGCGCGGGTCGCGCAGTTGTCGGCGCCGGGCGTGAGCCACACGCTGCGCATCCCGCGCGCCGACGATGCGCTGTGGGCGCAGGTGATGGCGCTGAAATCGGACGCGTTGCTGGGCCGGCCGTTCGGCAGCTGCGCCAAGTGATTCGCAGCCCGGATGGCCATCCGGGTTCGTCGATCAGGCCGGAACCGTACGCCGCAGCGCGGCCACCGCAGCCAGCAAGCCCAGCAGCCAGCCGAAGCCGAGGGCGCCGCCGCCATCGTCGCCCGGCGGGTTGATCGGCGGATTGCCCGGATCGTTGCCCAGCCCGTTCGAAGGCAGGTCCTGGCCCTGGGCCGCGGCGGTGCGCAGCGCCGGGGTGTCGATCACGACCGACGACCAGTTCGGCGCGGTGTAGCCGGTCGGGTTCGCCGCGTACACCAGGGCCTGCGCCGCATCCATCAGCCCCGCACCGCAGGTGCTCGTGGTGCAGATGCAGCGGCCCGGGTTCGAGTTCGAACACGCGCCGACCACCGGCGACGTGACGTGCGGCCGCGCGCTGCGCTTGAGCCCGTCGATCACCTGCGCGGTCGTCAGGTTCGGGTTCACGCTGACCATCAGGCTCAGCACGCCGGACACCAGCGGCGTCGCGAAGCTGGTGCCGAACTCGTTGGCGTAGATCGGCGTGCCGGGGGTGCTGAATCCGCCGTTGCTGATCGTCAGCAGGCCATCGTCGTTGATCGTGCCGCCCCATGCGCCGATCTGCGAGGTGTCGCCGCCGACCGTGGCGATCTGGATGCTGGCGCCGAAGTTCGAGTAGCTGGCCTTGAAGCCGTCACGGTTCACCGCGACGACGCCGACCACGCCGCTGCAGTTGGCCGGACGCGTCACCTTGCCGCTCTCGTTGCCGGCCGGCGCGACCACGACGGCGTTCACCGCGGCCAGGTCGTTGATCGCGCTCTGGTAGGCGGCGTTGCAGTCGTTGCTGCCGCCGAAGCTCAGGTTGATCACGCGCGCGGGATGCGGGTTGATGGGCAGCGTGTTGTTGCTGCTGTCCAGCACCTGCAGGCCCGCCGCCCAGCGCATGCCGTCGACGATGTCGGCGACCGTCGCGCCGCACTTGCCGGAGATGCGCACCGGCAGCACGCGGCTGGTCCAGTTGACGCCGGCCACCCCGGTGCCGTCGTTGCTGGACGCGGCCGCGATGCCCGCCGTCGTGGTGCCGTGCCAGGAGCTGTCCTCGACGCCGCAGCCGCTGAAGGCCGCATTGCTCAGGTCCGCTTGCGAGACCCAGTCGCCCGGATCGCTCGGATCGGTGTCCCAGCCGTCACCATCGTTCGCGTACTCGATCTCCGAGACGAAATCGCGGCCCGGCCAGTAGCGCGCTGCCGACAGGTCCGGGTGCGTGGTAACGCCCGAATCGAGGATCGCGATCGTGACCGTCGCGCTGCCTTGCGTCGTGTCCCAGGCGCCCTGCACGCCCGGCACGCCGCGCATGCGGTCGCTGGCGACGTTCGTGTTCGATCCGCTGACCGGTTGCAGCCACCACTGCCCGGTGGTGCTGACGGTCTTCGGGAAACGCGGATCGTTCGGCAGCGCCAGCCGGCGCTCCAGGTCGTTGGTGACGACCCACTCCACGTCCGGTTGCGCCCGCAGCTTGGCGGCCATCGTCGCGGCCTCGCCGGCCGACAGCACGTGGTCGAAATCGACCCGCTGCGCCGCGCGCCCGTTCGGCGAGATCTTCAGCGGCGCGAGGCCGGAGGCGCGCATCACGCCCTGCAGCCGCTCGGTGCCCGCCCTCGTGATGCCGAGTGCCGCGGCCTGCTCGTGCGACGGTGCGTCCTTCAGCTTCACCAGCAGACCGAGCGCGCGTGGCGCCGTCGAGGCGGCCGGCAGCGAACGGTCCGGCAGGGGGGTCGCCGCGGCGGCGTGACCGGCGGCCAGGGCGCCGAGCACCGCGAGGGCGCAGGGGAGTGTCAGGAAGTGGCGCATGGGGATGTCTCCGTCGAGTGGAGATCATGCCCCAATGCGGGGCCTCAAGTTGTGTGCAAGGGTCTGCGCCGGCCGTGCGGCCCGCGCAGCGCCAGCACCGCCGCGAGCAGCCCGGCCAGCCACGGCCAGCCGAGGGCACCGCCGCCGCTGTCGCCGCTCGGGGCGGAGGCGCTCGGCGTCGTCGGCGTGGTGGGRGTGGTCGGCGTCGACGCGGCCGACACGGTGACCGAGGCGGTGCTGGTCGCCTGGTGCGCGGCGTCGTCGGTGACGGTCAGGCTCACGGTGAAGCTGCCGGCCGCCGTCGTCGCGACCGTCACGGTCGCGGCATTGGTGGCACTGGTGAAGCTCGCGATGCTGCTGCCGGCGGTCAGCGTCCACTGGTAGCCGGTGATGGTGTGGCCGGCCGGCGCCGACGAGCCGCTGCCGCTCAACGTGATCGTCGAACCCGCGGTGACGCTGCCGGAGCCGGCATCGATGCGCGCCACCGCCTGGGCCACGGCGGCCACCGCCGCG
>NZ_JBFUFP010000189.1:0-7260 GCF_056403375.1 Rhizobacter sp. P2_H2 | reverse complement strand
GGGCCGTGCCGAGCAGATCCTGCCGCAGCCGTATGCCGACATCCACCGCCGCACGATGCACCCGTTCTCGCACGTGGTCTGGGCCTCGCTGTGGCTGGGCCTGTCGATCGACGCGGTGAACCGGGCGCGCAGCGCGGTGCGGGCCGAGGCGCGCAAGAACCCGAGCGTGACGCCGATCTCGGCGACGCGCCTGGCCGAGCTGGACACGGTGCTGTTCTCGATGCGCGGCGGCGTGTACCAGACGCTGCGCGAGTACCACGACCTGCTGATCGCCAACGATCCCGAGGCCTACACGGGCTTCGCCTTCGCGATCAACATCAACAACCTGAAGCTGACGGCCTCGCAGTTCGTCGTCGAGGTGGTCGGCAAGGCGATGCTGATCTGCGGCATCCAGGGCTACCGCAACGATTCGAAGCTGACGCTCGGCCGCCATCTGCGCGATGCGTATGGCGCGGCGCTGATGGTCAACAACGACCGCATCCTGGGCCAGAGCGCCACGATGCAAATTGTCCAGCGATAGATATGACCCACCCCCGAAGCGCCTTCGGCGCCTCCCCCTCTAGGGGGCGCCGCCAGCGGCCCGGCAGAGCCGGCTCCGCGGCGTCCGCTGGATCGCAAGGCTGGCGCGCGCTGGCACCTTCTGTGTTTCTTGCAAGGAACTGATTGCCATGTGCACCCAACACGACGATCCCTA
This sequence comes from Rhizobacter sp. P2_H2, assembly GCF_056403375.1. Taxonomy (NCBI): domain Bacteria; kingdom Pseudomonadati; phylum Pseudomonadota; class Betaproteobacteria; order Burkholderiales; family Sphaerotilaceae; genus Rhizobacter; species Rhizobacter sp. P2_H2. The sequence continues at coordinate 6,566 of NZ_JBFUFP010000189.1, read as the reverse complement.
CAAGCAGTACCAGGCCGAACTGATCGAAGCCGGCCTGCTGATTCCCTCGGGCGTGCGCGGCGTCTACGGCCGCAGCGGCACCTTCGAGAACATCATCGACCAGTTCGAGGGCCTGGTGACGCGCGAAGGCGCGTTCCAGAACGCCGAGGTGATGCGCTTCCCGCCGATCTTTCCGCGGGCGAATTACGCGCGCATCGACCACATCAACAATTTCCCCGACCTGATGGGCTCGGTGCACAGCTTCCTCGGCGGCGAGAAAGAACACCAGGCCATGCTCGGCAAGTTCGAGGCCAAGGAAGACTGGACCTCGTCCCTGTCGCCGGCCGAGGTGATGCTGGTGCCCGCCGCCTGCTACCCGCTGTACCCGACCGCCACCGGCACGCTGTCGGCCCAGGGCCGTGTCGTCGACCTGAAGACCTTCGTGTTCCGCCATGAGCCGTCGGACGACCCGGCGCGCATGCAGATCTTCCGCCAGCGCGAGTTCGTGCGCCTCGGCACGCCGGACCAGGCGCTGAACCACCGCAACGACTGGCTGGCGCGTGGCCAGGCCATCCTCGAATCGGTGGGCCTGCCGGTCAAGAAGGTGCTGGCCGACGACCCGTTCTTCGGGCGCGGCGCGCGCATCATGAAGGCCACGCAGCGCGAGCAGGACCTGAAGTACGAGCTGGTGGTGCCGATCTGCAAGGAAGACAAGCCGACCGCGATCACCTCGTGCAACTACCACCTCGACCACTTCGGCGTCTCGTTCGACATCCTGCAGGCCGATGGCACGCCGGCCCACACCGCCTGCATCGGCTTCGGGCTCGAGCGCATCGCGCTCGCGCTGCTGAAGACGCACGGCTTCGACCCGAAGCGCTGGCCGCACGAGGTGCGCCAGCAGCTTGCGATGGCCTGACGAGGACCGCATGAAACGTGTCCTGCCGATCGAGCCGGCGAGCTTCCAGCGCCACCCGATCCACACCGAGCCGCGCACCTGGGCCGAGACCAACTGCTACGCCGACGTGCTGATCGAGCTGCTGCACGGCCTCGGCCACGACCCGGTGCCGGCCCTCGCGTTCACGCTCGGCGTCGACTTCGAAGGCGACCAGTGGACCTTCTTCAAGTTCCCCGACGGCGACCTGTACGACCTGTATGGCGTCGACATCCAGGAACTCGCCGTCTGGCGCCCGCTGGTCGACCACATCGAGGACCAGGTCGCGCAAGGCCGGCCGGTGCTCGTGGAGCTCGACTCGTGGTTCCTGCCCGACACCGCCGGCTCGGCCTACCAGCTGGCGCACACCAAGTCGACGGTCGGCGTCAATGCGATCGACGTGAAGGCGCGTCGCATGGACTACTTCCACAACCAGGGCTTCTACGCGCTGGAAGGCGATGACTTCCGCGACGTGTTCCAGCTCGACGGGCTGGTGCATGAACGCATGCTGCCGCCGTACATCGAGTACCTGAAGGCCCGGCCCGGCTTCACGCCGCCGACCGGCGCCGCCCTCGTCGACGGCTCGCTCGCGCTGCTGAGCAAGCACCTGACGCGCGTGCCGGCGACGAACCCGTTCGAGCGCTTCAAGACGCAGTTCGCGAAAGACCTCGACTGGCTGATGCAGTCCGACATCGCGGTCTTCCACACCTATTCGTTCGCGACGCTGCGCCAGTACGGCGCCTGCTTCGAGCTGGCTGAGACCTACCTGCGCTGGCTCGCGGGGCAGGGCGTCGACGTGGCGGCGCCGGCCGATGCGTTCGCTCAGATCTCGCAGACCGCGAAAGCCTTCCAGTTCCAGCTCGCGCGCTCGATGGCCCGCAAGAAGGCGCTCGACCTGTCGCCGATCGATGCGATGGGCGAGGCCTGGGCGCTGGGCATCGCCGAGCTGCGCCGACGGCACGGGTGACGCACGCGGCCATGAACTCGGCGATCGCACTGGACAGCGGCTGGGAGATCGCTGCGGGTGCGCCTGACGCAGCCGGTGAACCGACGGCCTGGGCACCGGTGCGCGAACTCGGCACCGTGGGCGCCAGCCTCGGCGTCGAACTCGACACGCCGCACGGCCGCTACGACGCGCAGGACTGGTGGTACCGCTGCCGCTTCCCCGGCGCTGCGCCACGGGGCAGCGACCGCCAGCAACTGCGCTTCGACGGCCTCGCCGGCCTCGCCGAGGTGTGGCTGAACGATGAGCCGGTGCTGGGCACGCGCAACATGTTCACCACCGAGCGGGTCGACGTGACCGGCCGCTTGCGGCCCGACAACGAGCTGCGCATCCGCTTCCGATCGCTCGACGCCGAACTCGCGGCCCGCAAGCCGCGCCCGCGCTGGAAGACCGCGCTGGTCGATGCGCAGAACCTGCGCTGGGTGCGCACCACGCTGCTCGGCCGCATCCCCGGCTGGACACCGCCGATCCACCCGGTCGGTGTGTGGAAACCGGTGTGGCTGGAGACGGTCTCGCCCGGCGGCCTCGCGTCGATCGACCTGCAGTGCGATGCCGACGCGGGCGTCGCTCGACTGCGGCTGCGCGCCGCATTGACCGCCGGCAGCGACATCGCCGAAGCGCGTCTGCGCATCGGCGACCAGACCCATGCGCTGGTGCTCGACGGCGACACGCTGGCGGCCGACCTGCGATTGCCCGAGGTGCCGCTGTGGTGGCCGCACACGCACGGCGCGCCAGCGCTGGTGAGCTGCGCGATCGAGCTGCGCCAGGGCACGCACTGGACCTCGATCGACCGCGGCCGCATCGGCTTCCGGCAGGTCGAGGTGCGGCGCGACGACGGCCTCGTGCAGTTCCACGTCAACGGCACGCCGGTGTTCTGCCGCGGTGCCTGCTGGACCACCGACGATTTCCTGCGCTTGCACGGCGACCCGCAGCAGCTGCGCCGCACGCTGACGCTCGCGCGCGACGGCGGCCTGAACATGCTGCGCATCGGCGGCACGATGACCTACGAGTCGGACGCGTTCTACGCGCTGTGCGACGAGCTCGGCATCCTCGTCTGGCAGGACTTCATGTTCGCCAACATGGACTATCCCGTCGCCGACGAGGCCTTCCGCGCCGAGATCGAGCGCGAGGCTGACCAGCAGCTCGGCCGGCTGCAGGCCCACCCGTGCATCGCCGCGTACTGCGGCGGCAGCGAGGTCGAGCAGCAGGCCGCGATGCTGGGCCTGCCGGCCTCGGCGTGGAGCAACGATTTCTTCAGCGAGACGCTGCCGGCGCGCTGCGCCGCCCGCCATGCCGGCGTGCCGTACTTCCGCTCGTCGCCGTGCGAAGGGGCGCTGCCCTTCCACGTGGGCGTCGGCATCTCGCACTACTACGGCGTCGGCGCGTACCGGCGGCCGGTCAGCGATGCGAAGCACGCGGGCGTCAAGTTCACCACCGAGTGCCTCGGCTTCTCGCACGTGCCCGAGCCGGAGACGATCGAGCTGCTGGCCGGCCAGCCGACGATCGCGCCGCACCACCCGCTGTGGAAGCAGCGCCAGCCGCGCGACAACGGCGCCGGTTGGGATTTCGAGGACATCCGCGACCACTACCTGCGCGAGCTCACCGGGCTCGATCCGGTCGCGCTGCGCAGCACCGACATCGCGCGCTACCTGGCCGTGTCGCGCGCGGTCACTGGCGAGGTGCTGAAGCGCGTGTTCGCCGAATGGCGGGCTCCCGGCAGCGTCTGCGGCGGCGCTCTGGTGTGGTTCCTGAAGGACCTGTGGCCCGGCGCCGGCTGGGGGCTGGTCGACAGCACCGGCCGGCCGAAGGMGGTGTACTGGGCGCTGAAGCGCGCCTGGGCGGCGCGCACCGTGCTGATCACCGACGGCGGGCTCGACGGACTGCAACTGCAGGTGCACAACGAGGGCAGCGCGCCGTTCGCCGGCAGCGTCGAGTTCACGCTGTACCAGGACGGCCAGGTGCGCACCGCCGGCGGCAGCATCGGCGTGATGCTGGCGGCGAACGAGCGCCTTGCGCTGCAGGCCGACGCGCTGGTCGGGCATTTCGCCGACACCGCGTATGCGTACCGGTTCGGGCCGCCGCAGCACGATGTGGCGGTCGCGCGGCTGATTGACGAGGCAGGCCGGACGCTGGCCGAGGACTTCCACTTCCCGCATGGCCTGGACCTGCCGCCGCAGCGCGCCGGTGCGTTGACGGCGCAGGCCGCGCGCCTCGACGACGGCAGCATCGAGCTGATGCTGGAGAGCACGGCGCTCATCCAGTCGCTGTACATCGAGTGCGCCGGCTACGCGGCCGACGACCTGCATTTCCACCTGGCGCCGCAGTCGCGTCGCACGCTGCGCCTGCGCCCGCTCGACGCCGCGCCGCGCAAGTTCAAGGCGCACCTCGGCGCGCTGAACCTGCGAGAGACGGTGACCGTCCGTGCGGACTGACGACATCCCGCTGCAGCCGGACGCCACGCGGCGCCCTGAGGTAAGGCGCGAGCCGCTGATGCTCGGCACCGCCGAGCAGCCGCTGTTCGGCTGGTACCACGTGGCCGATGCGGTGCCGCGCCGCGATGCGGTCGTCGTGATCTGCAACCCGATGGGCTACGAGTACGCGCACGGCCACCGCTCGCTGCGCCACCTGGCCGACGACCTCGCGCGCTCGGGCGTGCCGGCGCTGCGTTTCGACTACCACGGCACCGGCGATTCGCCGGGGCTGGAGACCGACGCCGGCCGCTTGCAGCGCTGGCAGGACGACATCCATGCGGCGATCGCCGCGGCGCAATCGCTCAGCGGCAGCGCGCGCGTCGGCTTGCTCGGCGTGCGGCTGGGCGCGACGCTGGCGGCGCTGGTCGCCGTGCAGCGCGAGGTCGACTGGCTGGTGCTGTGGAACGTGTGCGCCTCGGGCCGGCGCCATGTGCGCGAGCTGCAGGCGCTCGACATGGCGGCCGGCGGCGGCCAGCGGCCGGTCAGCGCTCCGCTGGAGCCGGCGGGTTTCCTCGTGACCCGCGAGACGCAGGAGGCCGTGAAGGGCGTGCAGCTCACGCGCGAGGCCTTGCGTGTCAGCGGCCGCGCGCTGCTCGTCGCGCGCGACGACCTGATCGGCGAGGAAGAAGCGCTGCGCGAGCACCTGCTGACGCTCGGCATCGCGACCGATGCGATCGCCTGCGCCGGCTATGCCGACATGATGGCTGAGCCGGTGCACACCGTCGTGCCGCGCCAGGCGCTGGACGGCATCGTGCAGTGGATGGTGGCGCAGACCGCGCTGCGCGAGGCGGCACCGCCCTTGCTGCCGACGCCGGCCGGCGCGGCGCAGGCGCGCTTCGCGCATGCGATGGCCGACGGCCGCACGATCACGCTGACCGAGACGCTGTGTGCGCTCGGCAGCGAAGGGCAGCTGTTCGGGCTGCATGTGCAGGCCGATGGGGTGGATGCCACGCGGCCGATGATCGTGCTGTTCAACTCCGGCACCGTGCACCACGTCGGCCCGAACCGGCTGTACGTGACGCTCGCGCGCGAGTTCGCCGCGCTCGGCTTCCCGACGGTGCGCTGCGACCTGGAGGGCCTGGGCGACAGCGTGCAGCGCGGGACCGGTCGCGAGAACCACCCGTACCCCGACAGCGCGGTGCCCGATGCGCGGCAGATCCTGCACAGCCTGCGCGAGCGCTTCGGCGTGCACAGCTTCGTGCTGATGGGGCTGTGCTCCGGCGCCTACACCGCGTTCCAGACCGGGCTGGTCGAGCCGTCGCTGGTCAGCGAGCTGGTGCTGATCAACCCGCTGACTTGGCGCTGGGTCGAGGGCGATGCGGTGGACACGCAGCACTTCTCGGCGGTGGCGCACTACAAGGGCACGATGCGCCGGCTCGACAGCTGGAAGAAGCTGCTGCGCGGGCAGGTGAACCTGGTCTACCTCGGCGGCGTGCTGCTGTCGCACCTGCGCAAGCAGGTGATGTCGCGGGTGAGCGCCGTCAACGAGCTGCTGTTCCCGTCCCGCGGGCCACTGCTGTCGCGGCAACTGCGGCAGCTGTTCGCGGCGAAGCAGAAGGTGTCGCTGTTCGTGTCGTCCAACGATCCGGGCTGGGACATGCTGCAGGACGGTGCGCGGCAGACGGCACGGCGGGCGTTGAAGACCGGCGATCTGGCGCTGCAGTTCATCGACGAGGCGGACCACACGTTCTCGCGCGAGGCGGCACGGCTGCGGCTGGTGGCGGCGATCGGGCGCAGGCTGACAACCCGTTCGGGTTGAGCCTGTCGAAACCGGCGAGTCATACGGGCGTTTGGAACCATCAGCGAGCGCGTGTCACTCAGTGGACTCGTGTGCGGGACGCGTTCCCGTACGCAGTTGCATCACGCATTGCCACGTTGACATGAACCGCATCAAACCCAAGACCGCCCCCGGAAACAGACCGAGCCATTCACTCGACCCAAAGGGGCACAAAGGCCGGGATTTGCAGCTGTCGGTTGCAATCGCTGGTGCTCGTATCGCAGCCGCTGGGCGAGGCCTGCCCGGTGACTTGGCGAAGGAGATGGCGGATTGCTTCGTCAAGATGGGGGTGGATTTCGTGATTGATCTTGCGAAGTTGTTGCCCATTCCCATTCATGACGCGGAGGCGTTGCATCAAAAACTGTTCGAAGGGGAATGCACGGCATTGGCCGATGCCTATGTGAA
>NZ_JBFUFP010000188.1:0-7261 GCF_056403375.1 Rhizobacter sp. P2_H2 | reverse complement strand
GGATGAAATCCTCGTGCGTGAACTTCGCGAGACCCAGGTGCGGCAGCGTCGCGATCTCGACCGTCATCACCGCGATCGTGTAGCCGTCGGGCTTGCTGTTGATCACGTAGCTCCAGCCGATCGCGCCGCTCGCGCCCGGCTTGTTGCTGACGTACATCGAGGCCGGCAGGTGCTTGCGCGAGGCCTCGGCGAAGGCGCGTGCGAGCGCGTCGGTGCCGCCGCCCGGTTGGTAGGGCACCAGCAGCTCGATCGGGCGCGTCGGGTAGTCGGCTGCGCGCGCGTTGGAGGCGGTGAAGGCCGAGATCCCGGCCAGGGGCAGCAGGCAGGCGGCAGCCAGCAGCAGGGCGTGCCGTGCAGCATCGAAGCGAATCATCGTCGTTGTCTCCGTTCAGTCGTCGTTGTCGTCAGGAAAGGGAAATTCAGGACACGGGATTCAGGAAAGAAGGCGCGGCAGCCACAGCGAGATCGCCGGCACGAAGGTCACCAGCGCCAGCGAGGCCAGCAGCGGCACCAGCCACGGCAGGATCGCCATCGTCGTGCGCTCGACCGACAGCCGGGCCACGCGCGCCAGCACGAACAGCACCAGGCCCATCGGCGGGTGCAGCAGCCCGATCATCAAATTGAGCACCATCACCAGCCCGAAGTGCACCGGGTCGATGCCCAGCCGCTGCACGATCGGCAGCAGGATCGGCACGAGGATCGTGATCGCCGCGGTCGGCTCCAGGAAGCAGCCGACGAACAGCATCAGCGCATTGGCCAGCAGCAGGAACTGCCACGGCTCGCTCGCGATGGCCAGCACCCCTTGCGCGATCAGCTCGGTGGTGCGCGTGGCGGTCAGCATCCAGCCGAAGATCGACGCGGCCGCGACGATGAACAACACCGTCGACGAGGTCTCCACCGTGTCCATGCACGCCTTGACGAGCGCCTTCAGGCTCAGCGTGCGGTACCACGCCAGGCCGAGGAACAGCGCCCACACGCAGGCGGCGATCGCGCCCTCGGTGGCGGTGAACAGGCCGCTCGTCATGCCGCCGATCAGCAGCACCGGCGTCATGATCGGCAGCACCGCATCGAAGCGGAAGAAGCGGTCGGCCGCGAGCAGCGCCGCCATCGCGAGCGCGGCGGCGAGCTGCATGTTGACCCCGGTCCCCGACAGCGCCCACAGCGCGAGCGGAAACGCCACCACCACCGCCAGCTCGGCCAGCGCCTTGGCGATGCGGCGCCATTCGGGCCGGGTGTCGCGGCCCCAGCGGTTGCGGCGCGCGAACCAGGCCACCGTCAGCATCATCAGCAGCGCCATCACCGCGCCCGGCACGATGCCGGCCAGGAACAGCTGCCCGACCGACACGTTGGCGAACATCGCGTAGATCACGAACGGCAGCGACGGCGGGATGATCGGCCCGAGCGTCGCCGACGCGGCCGTCACGCCGACCGCGAACTCGGTGCTGTAGCCGTGGTCCTTCATCGCCTTGATCTCGATCGTGCCGAGGCCGGCGGCATCGGCGATCGCGGTGCCGCTCATGCCGGCGAAGATCACCGAGCCGACGATGTTCACGTGCGCCAGCCCGCCGCGCAGCCAGCCCACCAGCGCGAGCGAGAAGTTGTAGATGCGCGTCGTGATGCCGGCCACGTTCATCAGGTTGCCGGCCAGGATGAAGAACGGCACGGCCAGCAGCGGGAAGCTGTCGATGCCGCCGACCATGCGGTGGATCACGACGAAGGGCGGCGCGCTGCCGCTCAGCAGCACGAACAGCAGCACCGCCGCGGCCATCGCGATCGCGACCGGCACGCCGGCGCCCATGAACGCGAGGAAGACGAGCTTGAAGACGGCCGTCATGGCTGCGCGCTCCTGTCATCGGCGTCGACCGGATCGCCGAGCTCCGGCCGCTCGAGCACCGATGCACCGCGCCGCCAGTTCGCACGCGCGACGCCGACCGCGCGCCAGGTCATCGCGGCGAAGCCGAGCAGCACCGCGCCATACACCAGCCCCATCGGCAGGTCGACCACCGCCATGCGGCTCGCGCCGATGCGCCCGATCAGCTGCCAGGTCAGCACCGCGCAGATCGCGAGGAAGCCGATTCGCAGCGCATCGACGAGCGTCGCCACCACGCGCATCGGCCGGGCGGGGAGCACGCGGTACAGGTAGTCGACCTGGATGTGGTTGTTCTTGCGCACGCCGATCGCCGCGCCGATGAAGACGATGGCGACGAGGAAGTAGCGGGCGATCTCCTCGGTCCACGAGGCCGAGTCGTTGAGCGCGTAGCGGGTGAAGAACTGGTAGAAGACCGTCGCCCCGAGCAGCACGAACAGCGCGAACGCGAGCCAGTCCTCGGCACGGTAGGCGCGCAGGTCGACCTCGGCATCGTGGATGTCGAAGTGCGCCGCCTCCTGCGCCACGGTGGGCGGCGTTTCGTGCAGCGGCTCGTCGAGGGCGGCAGGCGGCATCACGGCTCTCCCGGCTTCCAGCCCGAGGCGAAGCGCACCTCGGCGTTCTTCATGTGCTTGCGCATCGCGTCGCGTGCCGCGCGCGGGTCGCGCCCGGCCACCGCCTGCAGCAGCTCGCCGTGCTCCTCGACCGCCTGCTTCCACACCGCCTCGCCCGAGAAATGCGATTCGAGCTGCGTGTACAGCGGGCCGGTGCGCGCCTCCCACAGCTGCTGCACCACCATCAGCAGCGCGCTGTTGCCGCTGGCCTCGGCCAGGCACAGGTGAAAGCGCTGGTCGGCGGCCACGGCCTCGGGCGCGTGCGTCGCATGGCGCTGCATGTCGACGAGCGCGCTCTTCAGGCGCTGCAGGTGCTCGGGCGTCGCATGGGTGGCCGCCAGCGCCGCGGTCTCGGACTCGATGATCCAGCGCGCGCGGATCAGGTCGAACGGACCTGGCGGCGTCGCCTCGGTGCGGTGCGACGCGCCGCCCGGCTTGCGCGCGCAGACGAACACGCCCGCCCCGCCGCRCACCTCGACCAGTCCCTCGACCTCCAGCGCGATCAGCGCCTCGCGCACCGACGGGCGGCTCACGCCGAGCTGCTCCGAGAGGTCGCGCTCCGACGGCAGCCGTGCACCCACGCGGAACTCGCCCTTGTCGATGAGGCGGCTCAGCTGGTCGGCGATCTGCCGGTACAGCCGGCGGCTCTCGATGGTCTGGATGGGCATGGACAACCGGGCGCCTGGATTGGTCAGGCCAGTTGATCTTCTGTGAGCCGTCTCGCGGGTCCAAGAGGGTTGGCCCTGTCAGGGAACTCCCTGACCGGCCTGCGGTTGCCAATTGGCCTGACCACTTGTCCAATGTGCGGATGGACCTGTTTCGCCTCGACGGCAAGGTGGCACTGGTGACCGGTGCGAGCCGCGGCATCGGCCAGGCGATGGCCATCGCGCTGGCGCAGGCCGGGGCCGACGTGGCGGGTGCGGCGCAAGGCGACCAGGCCGGCACGCAGGCGGCCGTGGAGGCCTGCGGCCGGCACCTGAGGGCCGCGTTCTTCCTCGCGCAGGCTGCGGCGCGGCGGTTCGTGCAGCAGGGCCGCGGCGGCAAGGTGATCAACGTCGCGTCGATGCTGTCGTTCCAGGGCGGCGTGCGGGTCGCGTCGTACACCGCGGCCAAGAGCGGGCTGATGGGCATCACGCGGCTGCTGGCCAACGAATGGGCGCCGCTGGGCATCAACGTGAACGCGATCGCGCCCGGCTACATCGCGACCGACAACACGCTGGTGCTGCGCCAGGACGAGAAGCGCAACGGCGAGATCCTCGCGCGCATTCCGGCCGGTCGCTGGGGGCGGCCGGACGACCTCGCGGGGGCGACGGTGTTCCTCGCCGCCGCGGCGTCCGACTACATGCACGGCCACACGCTGGCAGTCGATGGCGGGTGGCTGGCACGCTGAAGAAGACGACGACAACCACAACGACGGAGACGACATGACATCGAGATCGATACTCGCGGCCGCCGCATGCGCGCTGGCCTTGCAGGGCGCTGCGCGCGCCGAGGATGCGCTGGACCTGAAGCTGCGCAACGGATGGGCCGTCGCGGTGCAGCAGGAGGGCGCGATCGCGCAGCGCAGCAACAAGACCTCGTACCCGAAGGTCACCACCAGCGACGCGGCGCAGGCCTGGACCTATGCCGGCTCCGGCGAATGGACCAGCGGCTTCTTCCCGGCCAACCTGTGGCTGCTGCACGGCCAGTTCGCGGCCGACGGCTGGAGCACGCAGGCGCAGACCTGGCAGAACGGCATGGAGGGCCAGGACACCAACACCGGCACCCACGACGTCGGCTTCATGGTGTTCACGCCGTTCGGCAATGCGTACCGGCTGACCGGCGTCGACAGCTACCGGCAGGTGGCGCTGACCGCCGCCAATTCGCTCAGCCAGCGCTACAACGGCACCGTGGGTGCGGTGCGCTCGTGGGGCTCGAACGGCGACAACGCGAACTTCCAGGTGATCATGGACAACATGATGAACCTGGAGCTGCTGTTCTGGGCCAGCCGGCACGGGGGCTTGACGGCGCTCTACAACCAGGCCCGCAGCCACGCGCTGAAGACGCGCGACAACCACGTGCGCGCCGACGGCAGCAGCTTCCACCTCGTCACCTACGACCCGGTGACCGGCGGCGTGAAGTCTCGCACCACGGTGCAGGGCTACAGCGACAGCTCGACCTGGGCGCGCGGCCAGGCCTGGGGCATCTACGGCTTCACGATGACGTACCGCTTCACCGGTGAGACCACCTTCCGCGACACCGCGCGCAAGATGGCCGACTGGTACCTCGCGCACCTGCCGGCGGATTCGATTCCGCACTGGGATTTCAACGACCCGGCGATCCCGGGCGCGCCGCGCGACACCTCGGCCGCGGCGATCGCGGCGGCCGGGCTGATCGAGCTGTCGTTGCTGGAGACCGACGCCACGCGCGCGACGACCTACCGCAACGCGGCGCGCACGGCGCTGGGCGCGCTGCTGTCGGCGCCGTGGTTCGCGACGCTGGGCACGCCGTCGAACAGCCAGGCCTTGCTGCTGCAGAGCGCCTACAACCACCACGCCGGCAACACGCTCTACAACCAGGGCACGGCCTGGGGCGACTACTACCTGCTGGAGGCGATGCAGCGCTGGCGCCGCATCGACCCGGGCCTGGCGGCACTGCCGGTGGCCTCGGTCAGCGCGACCAGCGCGCAGGCGGGCAACCCGGCCGCCAACGCGATCGACGGCAGCCTGGCGACGCGCTGGAGCGCCGAAGGCGACGGCCAGGCGATCACGCTCGACCTGGGCTCGAGCCGCGCCATCCAGAAGGTCGGCGTGGCCTTCTACCTGGGCGACCAGCGCACCGCGCGCTTCGACATCGCGACCTCACCCGACGGCAACGGATGGACCACACGCTGGCGCGGCATCTCCAGCGGCCAGACGACCGCGAAGGAGTTCTACGACATCACCGACGTGACGGCACGCTACGTGCGCATCACGGGGCATGGCAGCACGGCGAGCCAGTGGAACAGCATCACCGAGCTGTCGGTGCACTGAAGAGCGTCAGCGACGCCGTGTCTTCGCGGCCGGCGCCGCAGCCTCGCCGCCCTGCTGCAGCCCCTCGGCCATGCCGATCAGCACGCCGCTGACCAGCGCCGAGTAGCTGTCGAGCAGCGCCTGCGCCGTCTTCAGGCCGAGCGCGCGGCTGTTGCGGATGGCGGTCTGCGCCTGCGACACCAGTTGCTCGACGGCGTTCGATGCCTGGGCGCCGGTGTCGGTGCCCTTCAGCTTCATCGTCTCGAGCACCTGGCTCCAGGCCCCCTGCAGCGGCTCGGTGGCCGAGCCGGCGGCCTTGCTGACGGTCGAGAAGAAGGTGTCCTCCATCTTCTCCAGGTCGGCCAGCGCGCCCTTCAGCTGCTTTTCCTGCAGCCCGACGCCCTGGTCGACGAACTGCTGCAGCGCCTTGCGGTGCGCCTCGACGGCCTGCAGCAGCGCGCCATCCATGCCGGAGAAGGCCTTGCCGAGCAGCGCCTCCGGGTCGATCGCCGGCGAGGGGTTCTCGGCGAGGCCGGTCGAGGCGGCCTTGGTGACTGTCTTCACGACGCCGCGGATGTTCTGCAGCGTCAGCTCGCGGCCTTGCAGCGCCTTCAGCGTCGCCTCGCCGACCGCCTTGCGCAGCGCCTCGCCCTGGCGGGCGCTGGCCTGCGAGAACATCGCGATCAGTGCGTCCTGGTCGATCCCTGACTTGCTCATTCGCTTCTCCTGGTGGTGTGCTCGGTGGCGTGGTCGGCCGGCGGAATCCGGCGCCCCGCAAGGGTATCCAACTGTTTTCGAGAAGGAAACCTCGCCAGCCCTGATAATGTCGGACCCGCGCGGCCGCGGGCCCTCTATGGGGCCTGCGATCCGCGCCCTTTCCCTCCGGGTGCGCGACCCGCGCCCGCAACCCCCTGATCCATGGCCAAAGACCAAGTCAAAAACTCGATCGATGCCGAAGGCCTGCGTTATCGCACCAAGGCCCCCGGCTCTCCGTTTGCGTCTGCCGGCGTGTTCAGCGCCGCGACGATGTCATGCTTCCTGTGCGGCAAGCACCGCGCGCGCACGTCGCTGAAGTCGCGCAAGCTGCTGGGCAAGACCCAGTTCGTCTGCGCGCCGTCCTGCAAGGAAGCCGACGAAGCCTAGCCTGGATCGGCCCGCTGAGCGTCAGCGGGCCTTCGCGAGCAACCAGATTCCCGCCAGGACGAGAACTGTCCCGGCGGCGACCCATCCGGTGAACGGCTCGCCGAGGATCACCACGCCCATCAGGATCGTGGAYAACGGCCCGACCATCCCGGTCTGGGCCGCCACCGTCGCGCCGACGCGCTCGATGGCCATCATCACCATCAGCACCGGCGCGAAGGTGCACAGCGTCGCGTTCAGCACCGACAGCCAGATCACCTCGGGCGCCACCAGCGCTGCCGACATCGGCCGCAGCACGACGAACTGCCCGATGCACAGMACGCAGGCCACCGTGGTCGCGAGACCCGTGAGCCGCAGCGCCCCCAGGCGCTTGACCTCTTCGCCGCTGAACGCCAGGTACAGCGCGTAGCTCACCGCGCTGCCGAACACCAGCGCCGCGCCGAGCGCCACATGCGTGCCCACCAGCTGGATCTCGTGCCCGAACACCAGCAGCACGCCGGCATAGCTGACGCCCAGCGCCATCAGCTGGCGGCGGTTCACGGTCTTGTGGAACAGCACGACGCCGAGGAACAGCACCAGCGTCGGGTTCAGGTAGAGGATCAGCCGCTCGAGGCTCGCGCTGATGTACTGCAGCCCGGCGAAGTCGAGGA
>NZ_JBFUFP010000187.1:0-7267 GCF_056403375.1 Rhizobacter sp. P2_H2 | reverse complement strand
GCCTGCTGGAACTGGCTCCACAGGCCAACGATGCGCAGCACCGGCTGGCTCAGCTTGCCGGCGAACATCTGGAAGGCCACCAGCATGCCGATCGTGAAGCTCGGCTCGGTCATCACCGTGTACGCACCCACCATCAGGATCAGCAGCGTCTGCACCTGGTCCAGCGTGGTCGCGAAGATGTTGTAGGTGTTGGCCGTCTGCTTGGTCTTGAAGCCCGACTGCAGGTAGCTCGCCAGGTAGCCCGCGAAGCGCTGCCGCAGCTGCGGCTCCATCTGCAGGCTCTTCACCGTCTCGAAGCCGGCGATGTGCTCGGTGACGAAAGCCTGGTTGCGCGCGCCCAGCAGGAACTGCTCGTTCAGCCGCGCCTGGAACAGCGGCGCGATCACGACGCTCACCACCGCGATCACGCCCAGCACGCCGAGCGAGATGCAGGTCAGCAACGCGCTGTACCAGAACATCACGCCCAGGCAGATCACGAGGAACGGCAGGTCGAGCACCAGCCCGACCGCTGCGCCGGAGACGAACTCGCGGATCGTCTCCACCGCGTGCAGCCGCGCCGCGACGACGCCGGTGGGCCGGTGCTGGAAGTAGCGCAGCGGCAGCCGCAGCAGGTGCTCCCAGATCGCCGCCCCCAGCACCGCATCGACGCGGTTGCCGGTGTGCAGCACCAGGTACTGCCGCACCCAGCTGAGCAGGCTGGTGAACACGGTGAAGATCAGCATCGCGATGCCGATCGCGATCAGCGTGCTCTCGGTGCGGTGCACTACCACCTTGTCGATGATGGCCTGCGTGAACAGCGGCGTGGCGAGTGCGATCAGCTGCAGCGCGAGCGAAGCGAGCAGCACATCGCGCCACACCTGGCGGTGCTTCATCAGCTCGGGCACGAACCAGCGGAAACCGAAGCGCGGTGCCCCGGCCGCACCATCCGGATCGGCCGCGGCCGCAGTGACCGGCACCGCCAGCCAGGCCACGCCGGTGATCGCCTGCGCGAACGTCTCGGCGTCGAGCTCGTTCGCCGTCGCGCTGCCGGCCTTGAACAGCACCACCTTGCCGTCGACCGCGGCGGTCACGATGCCGAACACCGGTGCCGCGTCGTCCGTGGCATCGGCCTTCAGTGCCACCAGCAGCGGGAACACCATGCGTTCGAGACGCGCAGGCTTCAGCGTGACCTGCCGGATCTTCAGGCCGAGCGCACGGCCGGCCGCGATCACCGTCGCGTGCGTGCACGGCGGCGGAAACTCGCGAGCCACCAGTTCGGCCGCGAACGGCTGGCGGTGCAGGGAACAGATCGATCCCAATGCCCACAGCAGCTGCTGTTGCGACACCACTTGTGGCGCCCCTCCCCTCGTCCTCGTCATGGAGGCTTACTCCCGTTCTTGTGAAGGTCAGTCTATCCGGCGCAGTGCCGATTCCTCACGAAACCGGCACCACCACTTGGGGGGATGACGCGCTCAGCAAGGCGTCGTAGCCGGCGAGGCCGGCCTGCATCGAATAACGCTGCGCGAGTCGTCGCGCAGCAAGCCGGCGTGCAGCCCACGCGCTGCCGCCCTCGAGCGCGCCCGCCGTGGCTTCTGCGATGCGTTCCACATCGAAGAACGGCACCAGCGCCCCCGTCTCGCCATCGATGACAACCTCGCGCACCGGTGCGGTGTCCGAGCCGATGATCGCCGCGCCGCAGGCCATCGCCTCGAGCAGCGACCAGCTCAGCACGAACGGGTAGGTGAGGTACACGTGCGCCGCCGACACCTGCAGCACCTTCAGGTACTGGGCGCGCGGCAGCTTGCCGGTGAAGTGCGTGCGGGCAGGATCGAGCTTCACTTCCTGCAGCATCTTCTCGCGCCAGTTCGTCGCATCGCGCACGCGCTTGCCGTAGCTCACGCCGTCGGCGCCGACGATGATCGCGTGGCACTGCCTGTTCTGCTTCTGCAGCCGCTCCAATGCGCGCATGAAGACATGGAAGCCACGGTAGGGCTCGAGGTTGCGCGCCACGTAGGTGATGACCGGGTCGCCGGCCTTCAGCACGGCGCCGCTGCGCGTGCGAACCGTGGCCTGCGCATCGGGCGCCAGGCTGTCGGTGTCGATGCCTTCGTGCTGCACGCCGATCTTCGGCAGGAAGATCTCCGGGTGGCGGCTGCGCTGCCAGTGCGTCGGGCTGACCGCGGCATCGCAGTTGGTCAGGTTCAGCGTGTGCAGCGCGTTCCAGGTGCGGATGCGTGCGCGGTCGTCGAAGCTGATCGGAAACTCCGGGTCGAAGCCCAGGTCCTGGCCGTCGGCGTTGTAGTACCACTCGCACAGGTGGATCAGGCGCGCGTCGGGGAACACGTCCTTCGCATACAGCGTCTCGCCCCAGCCCGGGTGCGCGAGGATCACGTCGGGCCGGAAGCCCTGATCGCGCAGCTTCAGCATCGCACGCGCCGCCGCCTGGCCGTGCAGCGTGGCCGATTCCATCTGCCGCAGGTAGCCGTGCTGCTGCGCATGCGGTGCGCGCGCCAGCTTGTAGTGCAGCAGGCCGTCGAAGCCGGGCAGCCCCGGCGCCGTCTCGCGGCCGAGCGCACGCACCTCCCAACCCGGGCGACAGGCCCACGCCGTGACGAGCTGGCCGAACTGGCCAGGGAAGTTCTGATGGATCACCAGCAGGCGCATCTCAACCTGCGCCGCCTCTGAATGAGCCACCCACCGTGGCCGTGGCCTGGCCTCGGGGCCGACGACTTCCGTCACGCACTTTTCCTGCTCCCTGTGAACCGGTTCAGTCTAGCCACGGCACGCGCAGTCGCAATGCCCCTCCGAAGGGGGAAGCCACATCACGGCCCAGGTCCACCCTGCTCCTCCGCCTTCGATGGCCGAAGCCGCTTCGAGGCGAAATCCCACATGCGCTCCTCCACCTTCGGGCATCGCGGCCCAAACATCCTTGCCCATGCCCAAGGATCCAGGAACTCCCGGGTGCGCCCTTCCCTGGTGTCCACGAGATACCCTCTTCGTTCCGCGACGACCTCCTGGGTTCGCAGATCGATGGCCTTCAGCGCACCTCCGGCAATCCAGTGCTCGCGATCGTCGGGTGTGGAGATGTCCTCCCACGTCAAGCCATAGCGGGCCGTGAACGCAGCGATGGCTGTGCGCTCCACCTTGAACTCGTAGATCGCCGGGCCGGGATCCCTGCCACCGCTGCTCGTCCTGTACCACTCTCTTTCAGCCGGGGTTCGCTTTCTCACCAGCGCGAGGGTCGCCGTGTATCGATACCGCTTTCCGTCGCGCGGATCCACGGTCTCGACGAAGCGGTAGCCGCTCGCGTATTGCCTTGCCTCCGGCCGATCGAGCCCGGCGCCGCTCGTCGCACGCAGAAGAATCCTGATGCAGTCGTCCCCGCTGCAATCCCTGCCATAGGGATCGTCCAACGCGAACTGATCGGCACCCACGTTGACCGGACGCCACGTCATCCAGACGATTCCGTCGACATCCTCGACGACGCGGTAAACCTGGTCTCCAGCGGTCCTGCAGCGCCTCTGGAAATGCGCCATGGCGGCTGCGCGTCTCGCGCTCTGCTGGTCGAGCCAATGATTGCGCTCGACGACATGCGTCGCCACGGGATACGCGAATGCGGCCATGACCCCGGCGGCGCAGCCCCACTTCATCCAGCGGCGCTTCGGCAACCAGTACACGACGGTCGCGACGGCCAGTGCCAGGATCCAGTACAGCGGCCCGAGGACTTTGAGGGTGACGCCGAACGATGTCGCGTCGAATGGCGTTTCGGGATTCATCTTCGAACCCTCGCGTCGTCATCTGCCGCGAGACTCGCCCGGCTCGACGGGTGTGGGCTCGACCAGCTCATCGTCAGCCTGCCGGCACAGGCCCAGGCGACAGGCACACAGCCCGCAATCGCAGTTCACGTCGACCACCTGCATCGCCGGCCTGCAGTCGTGCGCGGCAGCCGCCACGCTCACACGGCTTCGGCACGAAGGGCAGCACTTCCGGTTCAAGCCCAGGTAGGCGCCCTGCAGGTGCGAGCGGGCCAGGCTGAAGGCCAGGCCCTTGGCCTGCAGGTAGACGCGCTCGGCGCGTCGTTCGGCACACCACGCAACAGCGTCCATCACGAACGTCATCGCACACACCACGACCAGGGCAACCAACAACGACAGCGCCGCGGCGACCTGTGTCCAGTTCTCCATACCGTCTCCTTTTCGACACCGGGTTGCACTGCTCGATGGCGTCAATCGGACCAGTCTAGAAATCAACTGTGCAGAATGTTTGCACGCGGTATGCATGGCCTCTTCACAGCCACATCCCTGTTGTCGTCGGGTCTACCCGCGGCAAGGCAAACTGCACGCCCCCGTTGATGGAGATTCGAATGGAACATCGCAGACTCGGCTCGAGCGGCTTCAAGGTCCCCGTCCTCAGCCTCGGCACCGGCACCTTCGGCGGCGGCGGCGAGTTCTTCGGCGCCTGGGGCAAGACCGATGCCGACGGCGCACGCCGCCTGCTCGACATCTGCCTCGAGGCCGGCCTGAACATGTTCGACAGCGCCGACGTGTACTCCGCCGGCGCGGCCGAACAGGTGCTCGGCCAGGCGATCGCCGGCCGACGCGACAAGGTGATCGTCTCGACGAAGGCAACCTTCCGCCTCGGCAGCGGGCCGAACGATGTCGGCTCGTCGCGCCACCACCTGCTCGATGCGGTGCACGCATCGCTGAAGCGGCTCGGCACTGACTACATCGACCTGTTCCAGCTGCACGGCTTCGATGCGCAGACGCCGGTCGAAGAGACGCTGCGCACGCTCGATGACCTGGTGCGCGCCGGCAAGATCCGCTACCTCGGCGTGTCGAACTTCTCCGGCTGGCACCTGATGAAGTCTCTCGCCGCATCGGAGCGCCTGGGCATCTCGCGCTACGTCGCGCACCAGGCCTACTACTCGCTGATCGGCCGCGACTACGAATGGGAGCTGATGCCGCTGGCGCTCGACCAGGGTGTCGGCGCGGTCGTGTGGAGCCCGCTCGGCTGGGGCCGCCTCACCGGCAAGATCCGCCGCGGCACCGGGCTGCCGGCACAGAGCCGCCTGCACAAGACCGCAGAGTTCGGCCCGCCGGTGCCCGACGAGCAGCTGTTCCGCGTGATGGATGCGATCGACGCCGTCGCGAAGGAAACCGGCAAGAGCGTGCCGCAGATCGCACTGAATTGGCTGCTGCAGCGGCCCACGGTCGCGAACGTGATCATCGGCGCGCGCGACGAGGCCCAGCTGCGCGACAACCTCGGCGCGATCGGCTGGTCGCTGAGCGCGTCGCAGATGAAGCAGCTCGACGAGGCCAGCGCGGTGACCCGGCCGTACCCGTACTGGCACCAGGCGCCGTTCGAACGCAACCCGCTGCCGGTGTGAGGAGACGAACATGGCTGCGCGATACCAGGGCGTGTTCCCGGTGGTGCCCACCACCTTCACCGACAGCGGCGAGCTCGACCTGCCGAGCCAGAAACGCTGCGTCGATTTCATGATCGATGCCGGCTCGACCGGGCTGTGCATCCTCGCGAACTTCTCCGAGCAGTTCGTCATCGCCGATGCCGAGCGCGAGTTGCTGACGACCACCATCCTCGAGCACGTGGCCGGCCGCGTGCCGGTGATCGTGACGACCACGCACTTCAGCACGCGGCTGTGCATCGAGCGCAGCGTGCGTGCGCAGCAGCAGGGCGCGGCGATGGTGATGGCGATGCCGCCCTACCACGGCGCGACGCTGCGCGTGCCCGAGGGCCAGAGCATCGAGTTCTTCTCGCGGCTGTCCGAGGCGCTGGCGATTCCGATCATGGTGCAGGACGCTCCCGTCAGCGGCACCACGCTGAGCGCGGCCACGCTGGCGCGCATCGCACGCGAGACGGCGAACGTGCGCTACTTCAAGATCGAAGTGCCGCAGGCGGCAGCCAAACTGCGTGACCTGATCGCGCTGGGCGGCGATGCGATCGAGGGCCCGTGGGACGGCGAGGAAGCGATCACGCTGCTGGCCGACCTGGATGCCGGCGCGACCGGCGCGATGACCGGCGGCGGCTTCCCCGACGGCATCCGGCAGATCGTCGATGCGTACGCGGCAGGGAATCGCGAGGCAGCCGTCGCGGCCTATGCGCGCTGGTTGCCGCTGATCAACTTCGAGAACCGCCAGGGCGGCTTCCTGAGCGCGAAGGCGCTGATGAAGGAGGGCGGCGTCATCGCGTGCGATGCGCCGCGCCACCCCTGGCCGCCGATGCACCCGGCCACGCGCGCCGGGCTGCTCGATGCGGCGCGGCGGCTGGATCCGCTGGTGCTGCGCTGGGGCAGATGATCCGTTCGGCCACCCGGGCGAACAGCTTTTTCCCGTTCGGGCTGAGCCTGTCGAAGCCCTGGTGGCAAGCGCCTCAGCGCTTCAACGGCCGCGTCGATTCCCGCGTCACGAGCAGCGGCGGCGGCAGCGCGCCGTCCGGCACCTCGCCGCGCAGCATCGCCAGCACGGCCTGCGCGCCAAGCTCGCCGAGCTGGTACACCGGCTGGCGGATCGTGGTCAGCGGCGGGATCGAATACTGCGAGCCCGGCAGGTCGTCGAAGCCGACCACCGACACGTCGTCGGGCACGCGCAGGTTGCGCCGGTACAGGCCGAGCGCCGCGCCATACGCCGTCTGGTCGTTGGCCGCGAAGATCGCGCTGAAGTCGGTGCGCGACTCCATCAGGTGGCTGATCGCCTTCAGCCCGCCCGCCTCGCTGAAATCGCCCTGCACCACCAGGGCAGGGTCGTACGCGATGCCGGCCTCCTTCAGCGCACGGCGGTAGCCTTCCTTGCGCTCGCGCGCATCGGCATGGTCGCGCGGGCCGAGGATGTGCACGATGCGCCGGTGGCCCAGCTCGATCAGGTGCCGCGTCGCCATGCGCGCGCCTTCGACGTTCGCGAAGTTCAGGCTGAACAGGCCGGGGCCCGAGAGCTTGCGCCCGGTCACCACCGTCGGCACGCGCCGCGCCACCTCCATCAGCGTCTCGTCCGGCAGCCGGCCGGTGAAGACGATCATGCCGTCGACGCGCCGCGACAGCAGCAGGTCGATGCACTTCTTCTCGTCGACCACCGTCCAGTGGCCGCTCGCGAACAGCGGCATGTAGCCGGCCGCGCCCAGCACCGCCTCGATGCCGCGCAGGCCTTCGCCGTAGAACGGGCTGTCGATCGACTGCGTGACCACGCCGATGCTCAGCGTGCGCCCGCCGGCCAGGCCGCGCGCCACCGGGTTCGGCATGAAGCCCAGTTGCGCGATCGCGGCATCGACCGCCTGCTGC
>NZ_JBFUFP010000186.1:0-7295 GCF_056403375.1 Rhizobacter sp. P2_H2 | reverse complement strand
GCCCAGGACGACCGCGCCCCGCTGCCCGCTGCCAAGCAGGCCGGTGACATCACCTACGTGACGGGCGGCGTGGCCTATGAAGAGGTGCCGGCGTTCAAGGACGCCAAGCGCGACTACCCGCTCGCGATCGAGATCTACGAGAAGGCCGGCGCGAAGAACCAGTTCACCGCCGACACGCAGGTCAAGCTGATCGACAAGGAAGGCGACGTCGTGTTCGACGCGCAGGCAGACGGCCCCTACATGCTGGTGAAGGCACCGGCGGGGCAGTACAAGATGGAAGCCACGCTGAACGGCAGGACCGTCACGAAGCAGGTCACCGTGAACTCGCGCGGCACGGCCAATCCGGTGGTGGTGTTCCCGCAGGGCACCGACTGACCCACGCAGCGCGTTCACTGCGCTGACGACGGCTCCGTCATCAGCGCGGTGTAGCGGCGCTGCATCTCGTCGGGCGTGAGTTGCTCGATGCTGTGGCCGATCAGCCATTCGTGGCCGAACGGATCACGCAGCTTGCAACTGCGCTCGCCATAGAACTGATCGGTCGGTGCCATCAGCACGGTGGCCCCGGCCGACACCGCTTGCTCGAGCACCGCGTCGGCGTTGTCGACGTGCAGGTGCACGCTGGCGTAGCTGGTGGAACCTCCTATGGGCGGCGCTTCGATGCCGTATTCGGGGAACGCGTCCGACAGCATCAACACCGACGGACCGAGTTCCATCTCGGCGTGCCCGATGCGCCCCGACGGCTCGGTCAGGCGGAACAGCTCCTTCGCACCGAAGGCCTGCGTGTAGAACGCGATCGCCGCGGCGGTGTCGCGCACGCGCAGGTAGGTGAACACTTCATGGATCATCGCGGGCTCCTTGGGGTCATCGGGCCGAAGCGTAGGGGTCCGCCCGGTTCGCTGTCTTGAAGATTTTTTCCGCGGTGTGGCTGGCCTGGTCCGGTGCGAGCGGCTGATAGGCCGTCGGCGTGAGCCCCGAGAAGCTGCGGAACTCACGCACCAGGTGGGCTTGGTCGGCATGGCCTTCAGCGAGCGCGAGCGCTGTCCAGTCGATCGGCGTGCCCGAGGTTCGGCAGCGTGCAGCGATCTGCACGATGCGCTGGAACCGGGCGATCCGCAGGTAGCGCTTGGGCGTCAGCCCGACGCGTTGCGAGAACTCGGCGATGAAGCGCTTCGGCGACCAGCCGAGCGCGCCCCGCACCTCGGCAACGCTGTGCGGCACCGAGCCCTCGAACGCTTGCAGGGCCCATGCGATCGGCGCATCGGCAGCGTGCTGCGGCGCCCGGTGCAGGCGCGACAGCAGCCAGGCTTCCAGATGACGCAGCCGCGCGCCCGCGCCGTGCAAGGCCTGCAGACGGTCGCGCAACGCGGCCGCCTCGGGGCCCCACAGCTCGTCGGGCGTGGCGGGCGTCGACAGTTCCGTCAGCGGCACGCCGAACAGTGYCGCGGCCCCGCCGGCCCGGAAATGCACGCCGACCACCGAGGAGGGCTCACCGGTCTCGCGAAAGAAGGGCAGCTGCTGCGGCGCCTGCACAATGCCGCCGGAAAAGCGTCGGCCCTGCAGGTCATCTGCCGACGCGAAGCGGTTCAGGTGGGTCTGCCGCAGCGCGATGATCAGGTCGGCCCGGCCGGTCGGCAGGTTGCGCTCGCGCGCATGCGGCATCGCGCCGCGCTCGCTGGCCCACAGCACATCGACGAACGCGTCGAGCGGCGGGGCGGGGGTGTGGCGCACGAACATGCGCCGCACCATAAGCCCTCACAGGCTGGTGCGCAACTTCCAGATCTCGGGGAACAGCACCACGTCGAGCATCTTGCGCAGGTAGCCCACGCCGCTCGTGCCGCCGGTGCCGCGCTTGAAGCCGATCACGCGCTCCACCGTCGTCACATGGCGGAAGCGCCAGAGGCGGAACGCATCTTCCAGGTCGGTCAGCTCCTCGCCGAGCTGGTACAGGTCCCAGTGCTGCTGGGGCGCGCGGTAGGCCACCAGCCACGCCTGCTCGACGGCATCGTCGCTCACGTACGGCTGCGACCAGTCGCGTTCCACATGCGAGGCCGGCACCGGCAGCCCGCGCCGCGCCAGCAGCCGCAGCGCCTCGTCGTACAGCGACGGCGCGCGGTACGCCGCCTCGACACGCGCCAGGATCTCCGGCGTGTGCGCATGCGGCTTCAGCATCGCCGCGTTCTTGTTGCCCAGCATGAACTCGATGCAGCGGTACTGCCAGCTCTGGAAGCCGCTGCTGTTGCTCAGGTACGGCCGGATCGCCGAGTACTCCGGCGGCGTCATCGTCGCGAGCACGTCCCACGCATGCACCAGCTGCTCCATGATGCGGCTCACGCGCGCCAGCATCTTGAAGGCGGTGCCCAGGTCGTCGCTCGCGACGCGCTGCACCGCCGCGCCCAGCTCGTGCAGCATCAGCTTCATCCACAGCTCGCTGGTCTGGTGCTGCACGATGAACAGCATCTCGTTGTGTTCGGGCGACAGCGGGTGCTGCGCGTTCAGCACCTCGTCGAGGTGCAGGTAGTCGCCATAGCTCATGTCGCTCGAGAAGTCGAGCTGCGCACCTTCCTCGCGGACGATCTTCTCGCCGTCGGTGTTGCCGGATTCGTGATGCGGGCAGCTCATGTCACCGCCGCGCGCTGGTTGAAGCGGGCCTGCTGCCACTCGCCGGTCTGCAGCACCTGCACCAGGTGCTCCACCGCCTCCCACACGTCGACGAAGCGCGTGTACAGCGGCGTGAAGCCGAAGCGCAGGATGTCGGGCGCGCGGAAGTCGCCGATCACGCCGCGCGCGATCAGTGCCTGCATGATCGGGTAGCCGCCGTCGGCACGCGCGAAGCTCGCCTGGCTGCCGCGCTGCGCCGCATCGCGCGGCGTCTGCAGCGTGAGCCCGTGGCCGGCGCAGCGCGCCTCCACCAGCGCGATGAACAGCTCGCTCAGCGCGATCGACTTGCGGCGCAGCGCCGGCTGCCCGCCGAGGGCTTCGGCGGCGAGCATCGTGTCGACGCCGCATTCCAGCGCGGCCAGCGACAGCACCGGCGGCGTGCCGCAGATGAAGCGGCCGATGCCGGCGGCGGGGTGGTAGTCGGGCGTGAACTGGAACGGCGCCGCATGGCCGAGCCAGCCCGACAGCGGCTGCCACAGCTGCTCGGCGTCCATGCGCGCGGTGATCGTCGGGTGCACCCAGACGAAGGCCGGCGCGCCGGGCCCGCCGTTCAGGTACTTGTAGCCGCAGCCCACCGCGAAGTCGGCCGCGCCGGCACGCGGGCCGCTGCCCTTCAGGTTCACCGGCACCGCGCCGGCCGAGTGCGCGAGATCCCACACCACCAGCGCGCCCGCGGCATGCACCGCGAGGTTGGTCTCTTCCATGCGGTGCATGCGGCCGCTGCGGTAGTTCACGTGCGTCAGCATCAATACCGCGAGGCGGTCGTCGATCAGCGCCGGGATCTCGTCGGCCTCGGCCAGCACCAGCTCGAAGCCGCGCTGCCGCGCCAGGCTCTCGGCGATGTACAGGTCGGTCGGGAAGTTGAAGCGCTCCGAGACGATGCGCTTGCGGCCCGGCGTGTCGCGCTGCGCCAGGTCGAGCGCGGCCGACAAGGCCTTGAACAGGTTCACCGAGGTCGAGTCGGCGACGATCAGCTCATCGGGCCCGGCCCCCAGCAGCGAGGCGATCTTGTTGCCGATGCGCTGCGGCAGGTCGATCCAGCCGGCGGTGTTCCAGCTCTTGATCAGGTCGCGGCCCCATTCGGCGGTGGCGACCTGCTGCACGCGGGCTGCGGTGGCGCGCGGCAGGGCGCCGAGCGAATTGCCGTCGAGGTAGATCACGCCGTCGGGCAGGTCGAACAGCGCGCGCAGCGGCGCCAGTTCATCACGGGCGTCGAGCGCCAGGCAGTCTTGTCGTGTCGTCATTCGGGAGGTCTTTCAGAGTTCTCGCAACACCGCGCGCACCGGCGAGGCACAGGCCAGCATCAGCTTCAGCGGCAGCGCGATCAGTTCGTAGTCGCCGGCCGGCACGTCGTCGAGCACCAGGTTCTCCAGCACGCGCAGATCGCGCGCCAGCAGCTGGTGATGGCTGTCCAGCGTCTTGCTGTCGGCCGGGTCGACCGACTGGCTGTCGATGCCCACCAGCCGCACGCCGCGGTCGGCCAGCCAGACGATGGTCTCGGGGGCGAACGAGCTGAACTCGGGCGACCACGCGGTCGGCGCCTTCAGCACGCTGCGCACCAGCACGCGCGGTGGCAGGTCGGCGGCGAACGGCGCCAGGTGCTCCGGCCGCACCAGCGGGCCGACGCCGATCGCGTGGATCACGCGGCAGCGGCCCAGGTACGGCGCCAGGTCGACCGCGCCGATGGCCGGCGCATCGTCGCCGTAGTGCAGCGGCGCATCGGCGTGCGCGCCGATGTGCGGCGACATCGTGATCGCGCTCAGGTTGACCGGGCAGCCCGGGCCGATGCGCGCGGTCCAGGCCTGCGAGTAGGCCTCGTCGCCGGGGAACAGCGGCGAGTCGGGGGCGATGGGTGGGGAGATGTCCCAGAGCTTTTTCACGGCCGGAACAGTAGCACCGCCGTTGGCGTCGTGGTGTCGGTTATTTCAGACATCCCGTCGTGGCCAATAAATGCTTGACACCTGAAATATCAAGCTCTAAATTTCATCGGCCCGGCGATTTCCGCCGTGGCGCTCCGGAGATCACGCACATGCGCATCGCCTGCATCGGCGGCGGCCCCGCGGGCCTGTACTTCGCGCTGTTGATGAAGAAGCAGGACCCGTCGCACGAGGTCACGGTGATCGAGCGCAACCGCGCCGACGACACCTTCGGCTGGGGCGTCGTGTTCTCCGACCAGACGCTCGGGGCCGTGCAGCGCAGCGACCCGAAGAGCGCGGCGCAGATCCTCGATGCGTTCAACCACTGGGACGACATCGAGGTGCACTTCAAGGGCGAGGTAGTCCGCTCGTCCGGCCATGGCTTCTGCGGCATCGGCCGGCGCAAGCTGCTGAACATCCTGCAGGACCGTTGTGCCGAAGAGGGCGTGCGGCTGCGCTTCGAGACCGAGTGCAGCGACGACACCGCGCTCGATGCCGACCTCGTGATCGCCTGCGACGGCCTGAACAGCCGCATCCGCAGCCGCTACGCCGCCACCTACGAGCCCGATGTCGAAACCCGGCTGTGCCGCTTCGTCTGGCTCGGCACGCGCAAGCGCTTCGATGCGTTCACGTTCGCGTTCGAGCGCACCGAGTGGGGCTGGTTCCAGGTGCACGCCTACCGCTTCGATGCCGACACCTCCACCTTCATCGTCGAGGCGCCCGAGCCGGTGTGGCGCGCCGCGGGCCTGGCCGACATGGGCAAGGAAGAGAGCATCGCGTTCTGCGAGAAGCTGTTCGCGAAGATCCTGGACGGCCATGCGCTGATGTCGAACGCGGCGCACCTGCGCGGCTCGGCGCAGTGGATCCGCTTCCCGCGGGTGGTCTGCAAGCGGTGGGTGCACCACAATGGCCGCGCGCCGGTCGTGCTGATGGGCGACGCGGCGCACACCGCGCATTTCTCGATCGGCTCGGGCACCAAGCTCGCACTCGAGGATGCGATCGACCTGGCGGCGGCGATCGCTGCGCACCCCGGCGCCCTCGACCAGGCCCTGGCCGCCTACGAGGCGCAACGCAGCATCGAGGTGCTGAAGATCCAGAACGCGGCGCGCAACTCCACCGAATGGTTCGAGAACGTCGAACGCCATGCGCGGCTCGACGCACCGCAGTTCGCGTACTCGCTGCTGACGCGCTCGCAGCGCATCTCGCACGAGAACCTGCGGCTGCGCGATGCGGCCTACGTCGGCGGCTACGAACGGTGGCTGGCGCAGCGCGCCGGGCTCGACGGCACGCACACCGTGCCGCCGATGTTCACGCCGTTCACGCTGCGCGGCGTGACGCTGAAGAACCGCGTCGTCGTCTCGCCGATGGCGCAGTACAGCGCGGTCGACGGCGTGCCGGGCGACCACCACCTGGTGCACCTGGGGGCCCGGGCGCTGGGCGGCGCGGGCCTGGTGTTCGCCGAGATGACCTGCACCTCGCCCGATGCGCGCATCACGCCGGGCTGCCCCGGGCTGTACACCGATGCGCAGATGCGGGCGTGGCAGCGCATCGTCGATTTCGTGCACCAGGGCAGCAGCGCGAAGATCGCGATGCAGCTGGGCCATGCCGGCGCGAAGGGCTCGACACGCGTGCCGTGGGATGGAGAAGACCTGCCGCTGGCCGAAGACAACAGTGAGGGCAACTGGCCGCTGATCTCGGCCTCGCCGCAGCAGTACCTGGACGGCGTCAGCGCGTGGTCGCGGGCGATGACGCGCGACGACATGGACCGCGTCACTGCCGATTTCGTCGCGGCGACGAAGCGTGCCGCGCAGGCCGGCTTCGACTGGCTGGAGCTGCACTGCGCGCACGGCTACCTGCTGTCGTCGTTCCTGTCGCCGCTGACCAACCAGCGCACCGACGGGTATGGCGGCGAACTGGCGAACCGGTTGCGCTACCCGCTGGAGGTACTGATGGCGATGCGCGCGGCGTGGCCGGCCGACAAGCCGCTGTCGGTGCGCATCTCCGCGCACGACTGGGTGCCGGGCGGCACGACGCCCGACGATGCGATTGCCATCGCGCGGGCGTTGAAGGCGGCCGGTGCCGACCTGGTCGACGTGTCGTCCGGACAGGTCAGCCCGCAGCAGCGGCCGGTGTACGGGCGCATGTACCAGACGCCGTTCGCCGAGGCGATCCGCAACGAGGCCGGCATCGCGACGATGGCGGTCGGCGCGATCTTCGAGGCCGACCATGTGAACGGCATCATCGCGGCCGGCCGCGCCGACCTGTGCGCGATCGCGCGGCCGCACCTGGCGAACCCGGCCTGGACGCTGCTGGAGGCCGCGAAGATCGGCCATGTCAACGGCGTCGGGGCCGACTGGCCGCGGCAGTACGTCGCGGGGAAGTCGCAGCTGGAGCGCAACCTGGAGCGCGAGCGGGCGATGGCGGCGCAGACGGCGGGGCTGTCGGCGCAGGAGCAGGCGAACCTGGCGCAGGGGGTGTGATGGGGATGGACGGCTTGCACGCGGTGGTGACCGGCGGCGGCAGCGGGATCGGTGAGGCGATCGCGGCGGTGTTGCTGGGACAGGGGGTGCACGTGACATTGATGGGGCGAGATGAAGCCCGGTTGCTGGCGGCACGGGCGCGCTTGGCGGGCAGGGCTTCGACAGGCTCAGCCCGAACGGATTCCCCCCCGTTCGCTCCGGCTCCACCCCCGTTCGCCCTGAGCTTGTCGAAGGGTCGGGC
>NZ_JBFUFP010000185.1:0-7298 GCF_056403375.1 Rhizobacter sp. P2_H2 | reverse complement strand
GTCTTCGCCGGTCATCGGCGGCCTCATCTCGATGAACGCGTCGCCGACCTTCGGCGTCATCACCATGCTGCCCGCGCTCAAGCCGACCCACACCGCGTGTCGTAGCGACGGAAGCATCGTCAGCAGGCCTGACTGGCGCATCCAGTGGGCGAGGTACAAGGCATCGCCACCGTCCGCCAGGAGAACATCTGCCGCACGAACCCACGGAGCCCAGCGCGTTTCGCCGATGCTGGCCAGCGCCGTGAGCTCCAGCAGGCCCACCGACTTCCACCCCAGCTCGACCATCGGGCAGATCGACTGCCGCCCCGCGACGAACCGCCAGGCCGCCTGCGGACCTGCCATCGGATGGCCATAGCTGGCGGTGGGGATGCACAGCGCCGAACACTCGGAGATGGGCTTGCCCAGCAGGCTGAGCAATGCGCCGTGGATGCTGGCGTTCTTGACGCCACCGGACGTGAGCAGGAGTTTCATCGGCAGATTCCTATCGGTCTTGGTGCAAGACGGATGCGTTGATTGACTGTCTCACGACGATCCGCACCGCGAGAAATAGACACTGCGCTGCAAATGCCGATGATGAACTGCTTGTAGTGCCCTGAGCACGGAAAGGCCGCGCTTCACCACTACTCGGACGTCTGGCGACTTCGCGACGGGCTGTTCGCCGAGCTGCATGCCTTTGTGGTGAAAGCCCGTTGATCGGGCTCGTCGGCGTTCATCGACTGCCGTTGCGCCGCGTCAGTCGATTTGCAAGGTGCCGCATCCAGGAGACTGACCCTTTGTCCCGAGCCTCGTCAGGCGATGCGTGCTCACGCGTTGCCTCGGACGGCGCCGGCAGAAAAGCGGCGCGTGTGGTGCCGAACTCCTTGAGTCGATGGTCCAGGTTGATGAGCACGTTGTCTCGTTCTTCGGGGTAGCGTTCGGCCACGCGGCGATAGTGGGGAAGCAGTGAGTGGTCCTTGAGGCCCGCCAGCGCCTGCAGCGCGGCGTGGACGACAAAGCTGTCTTCATCGGCCAACCCGGCGATGAAGCAATGCAGGTGCGGCCGCCGGTCCGGCACCTTGCCCAGCGCGTACAAGGCTTGGCGGCGTATGCCGGCCTGCTCGTGGCCGGTGAATGGGGCCAGGATGGGGCCGCGGTCCACGGGCAGGGCTTCCAGCACATAGGTGAAGAACCGGAAGGTTTCCAGGTCGGTGATGCGGTCGGCAATGGCCAGGATCTCGACTTGCCACTGAGTTGCGTGGTCACGGGCGTACCAATGCAGGCACTGCAGAAAAATCAGCGGCTCCTGCGCAGCCAGCTCGGCCAGCAGCGGCTTGGCCTTGACGGGGTCGTGCTTGCAGAGGATCTGGCAGACGAGTGAACGATGCGCCAGCGCGTGGGGCCGGG
This sequence comes from Rhizobacter sp. P2_H2, assembly GCF_056403375.1. NCBI lineage: Bacteria > Pseudomonadati > Pseudomonadota > Betaproteobacteria > Burkholderiales > Sphaerotilaceae > Rhizobacter > Rhizobacter sp. P2_H2. The sequence goes on along the minus strand of NZ_JBFUFP010000185.1, from coordinate 5,915 downwards.
GCTGGACCAGTGAGTCCAACGTTACTTCGCTGAGCCGCTTCTTGAACAGCAGCCCGGCGAGATGCTCCTGCGCCGTTTGCGCGTCGTCGCTGCTCAGCCACCCGGCCAGCAGTCGGGCCTCGGGCCCGCCGCGCGTATAGCCGAACCACGAGGGGGTCTTCTGCACAAGGTCGCCCGCGATGACTTCGTCCAGCCAGCGCTCGTACCAGGCGAGGAAGTCAGGCTCGAACGCGAAGACGGGCGGCGAGTGGTATTCGGTGTCGAAGTTGACGACGCGTCCCGCGTGCGCGCCATTGAGCACCAGGCCGTGATAGAGGGAACAGCCCTGCGTGCCCACCGGCAGCACGCCAGCGAACAGCTTGTCTAACGCCTCCTCATAGTCGACGCCATCAAGTTCGTCACTCAGGCCCAGCCCAGCCACGAGCCCGTCCCAATCGGGTTGCGACATGCCCGGCGACAGGATGCAAGGCTTGGTGAGCCGGTCGCGCTCCCGCGGCGCCATGCCGTCACCCAACCCGTAGATGCCGTAGAACGGCCCGGCCGCCGAGCCTTCGTATCCGTCTCCGCCATTGCCCACTTCAAGCACAAACCGTCGATAGGCCTCGGGCAGCGCGATGGTGAGCCGTGCTTCGAAGTCGCTCACGGTGCGCGGGCTGGCCGGCGCGTGGACAGCGTAGCCGTGTGCATCGGCGCCGAACACCTCCAACTTGGGATCGGCGACCCGGGCCCGCGCAAGCTTGTCGAGGATGCGGCGGGTCTGCTGAGGGTCGTTCATGTCGTCGGATCTTCGGGCGGGGCGCCATTCTCGCAAGCGGAGGGCGACGACCGCAAACTGCAACCGGAGCGCCACTGGCCTCGTTCAGTTTCCGGAGGTCATACAGCCTTGTGAGGGAAGAAGAGAAGAGTTTCGGCACGAACTCGCGAGGTCTGCGTTTGCGGGCGACGTCTAGAACGCCTCCTCTGCAGCGGTTGCGGCCGGTCAGCGGGAGACTTCGAATGTCCGCTCACCGCGGCACTGCTGACGCTGAGAGGCGCCCTCGGCAACGCTGGATGGACAGCGGTTCGTCTGCGCCTCGACCTGGCGCGGCGGGACGTCCGCTCTGCGCGCCCGGGAACTCACACAGTCGACCCATCGGCGACATTCGCGGGAGGCAAAACCCTGCCGCAAAGCAGATGCTTCCGTGTCAAGAAAGAACATCGGGTTCTCTTTCGACCAGACAATGCGCGGCGCCAAGCTCGCCACCGCGCGTCCGCCACGAGCACATCCGATGGCATACGCCCCGACGCGAAGAAGGCTTGTCGCGATGGCGGTGTCGCTGCCGCTGGCTACCGCGATGTGCCGTTCCCTCGCGGCGACTCGAGTTTCGTATCATCCGCCACGACWAGGTCTGTTGAACCAATTCCATCGCAGGACCCTTGCCTCCGGTAAGGGCGCCGAGATGCCCCTGGACCAGATCCTGGCCAAGCGGCTTCATATGGAAGCCTCTGTCTGCGGCTCGCAAAGCCGCTTGCCAGGGGCGGTCGACAGTCGATCCACAACGAGAACACACCATCCGATGGTCCTCTTGAACGCCCTACTTGCCGCGGCCACTTGTATGTCTGCACACGAGCCTGATCGCCTGCTGGATGACTATCGTGCCGCGATCTCGGCACCCGTCGAGAGCCGTGGAACGTGGTCGGGCCGCTATGCATTCCAAAGCGCCGGCCTCACCGGCGAAAGCACAGTGACCATCGATCTGCAGACCGGCATCTACCGCAGAGAACTGCGGGCCGGGATCATGACCGGCGGCGAGGGCTTTGACGGCCACCTGGCCTGGCTCCGCGACCTGTCGGGTTTCGTCACATCTCAAGAAGGCGGAGATCGCCGTTCGCTGGCGATCAACGAGGCCTACAGGAACGCCAATCTTTGGTTGCGCGCCGACCGCGGCGGCGCGTCGCTCGAGTCGATCGGCTGCGGTGGAATCCGCGTGACGCCGCCAGGCGGAAAGCCGTTCGAGGCATGGTTCGATGCCAGCACGCGCACCCTGCGCCGGCTACGCGAGGCGCAGAGCTTCGGGACGACGGTGGAAACAACCTTTGACGACTATCGCAGTGTCGATGGCCGAGTCGTGCCGATGCGGATCGAAATCATGTACGGCGACAGTCCGGATAGCAAGGAAACGCTGCTCCTCAAAGACGTTGCTCGCGGCGAGCCAAAAATGCCGGCCGCGTACGCCATGCCAGACGACAACCCGCGGGATTGGAAATTGCCGCCCGCGGGCGAGACGACACTTCCTTTCCGCCTGGTCAACAACCACATCCTCGTCGATGTGAAGGTCGATGGGCGTGGCCCGTTTGCCTTCATGGTCGACACCGGTGGGCATAACATCGTCACGCCGTCGACGGTGGCGGCGCTGGGTCTGAACGTCAAGGGATCGACGTCGACCTCGGGCTCGGGAGAGACGGTGGTCACCGGCGGCTATGCCCGCATCGGCGAAATTGATGCTGGCGGTGCGGTGCTGGCCGATCAGACTTTTTTGACCCTCGAGTTCAGTCCCCCCGAGGTTGAAGGCCTCCAACTCGGTGGAATGCTGGGAGCGGAGTTTTGCGAACGTTTCGTCGTCATGGTCGACTACGGGGCTCGCACGATCACGCTGATCGACCCGCAACGCTTCGAACCGGCCAAGCAGGCGTCGCTGGGTATTCCCCTGCCGATGCGCTACTACCTGCACATGCCTCAGGTCGACGGTGCTGTCGACGGGCGATCGGCGCGCTTCAACATTGACACGGGCGCGAGGGACGAACTCGTGCTGACGAGCACGTTTGTCGCATCCCACAGGCTGCGGGACGAATACCCGCACGGCGTGACCATGACAACCGGGTGGGGCGTCGGTGGCCCTTCGCGCACGTATTCCGTGCGCCCTGACACCGTGTCGCTAGGGCCTGTTACTGTCCAGCGACCGGTGGTCGGTCTCAGCGCGGCCACCAAAGGCGTGTTCGGCGACCCATCCTTCGACGGGAACGTCGGAAGCGGGTTGCTGAAGAGGTTCGTGGTGACGTTCGACTATGCGCGCAAGACGCTGTACTTGGCGGCTCTCGCCAAGACAGATCCGGACACAGGCAGCTTCGACCGCATCGGCATGTGGCTCAATCTTGACTCTGCCGGCCAGACGGTGATGGACGTTCTTCCGGGCGGGCCCGCTGACGTGGCAGGACTCAAGGTGGGTGATTTGATTACTGACATAGATGGTGTTGCGCATGACCACCGTTCGCTATCGGACACCCGGCGAGCCATGAAGCTTATGTCACTGCGGAAAACTGTGGTCATTCGCTATCGGCGGGGCGCGATCGCCTTGGAGACGATCGTCCAGCCCCGGGAACTGCTTCCAAGATGATCGAGACGCTGTTCTCACATCGACGCGACGGAGGCACACCGCTGTCGAGAAGGCGGCGCGCCAGAGCCGCAGGGGCTTGCAACCCTGAGCAGCCTGTCGAGGTATCGCAAGACGCACGCTGACCGACGTTCATCCCGCAAAAAGCAGATGGCGCCCGAGATGATCGAGCCACAGATCCCAGTTCAGGGTGATTGCCACCAGACTCGCCGTATCGCCCACGATGTGAGCCACCATATTTGCCCAGAGGTTCCCGCGCTGCTGAAGAACGAGTAAGCCGAACAGCAGGCCCAACGTGCCGGTAAGCAGCATACCGCTCGGCCCCTGATGTTCGTGCGCCAGAGAAAAGAGGATCGCGGCCAGCAAGACTGCAGCGAATCGCGCCGGCCTTGAGTTTCCCAATAGCTCTGCGGTTTGAGAAATGAGATAGCCGCGATAGACGATTTCTTCGCCAATTCCGGCGGATATCCAGACCGTCGGCAAAAGCGGCAGCAGCGAGCGCCAGTTGCCACGCAAGTTGTCAAACCTGCTCAGATCGCGATGCGTCGCGGTGACGTGGTCGATAACGGGGCCAAGCAGAAGACGACTCGACAGCACCAGCACAATCCCTACCATGGCACCGAGTAGGACGGCTTGCCCCAATTTGCGAGGTGGCGCAAGTCCCAACTCGGTGATGGGCGCCCCTGGTTTGAGTCGAACCATCACAATCGCCAATCCCGCGCCAATAGGAACAGTCCAGTACGGGGAGACCCACGGAATGTAGAAGGCCGCAAGGGGTACGAGCACCAGTCCTGCGAAACCTGCAATGTGGGGACGTGAAAACATTCTAGAGATAGCACCTTCGGGGCCGCCTGCCACAACTCCGCGCCCCCAAAGCAGTCCTCCACGAGCGGCAGAATGTGGCCGGCTACAGCTGTTTGCTCTGTTGACGCCTTATTCGAACATGTCACGGCGAGACTGCAGCCTGTGCAACCACCACCGGCCTAGACCAGCGATGGGAAGGCCGAGGATCGTGCCAGTCGCGAGAAGCGTGAGCCGCCAATCAATCGTTGGAGCCGTGTCGCTTGGTGCGCCAGGGGCAGACAGAGCGAGCGCGACTCCCGGCGCAATCGCTACAAGGACGTAAGGCCACAGACGCGGTCGCGCAACCAGCAGAAGCGCGAGCACAGTCGTGACGACTATTCCCATCCAGCCCATTGATCCCATGCTACTCGAATGCAGTCGTTCGCGATCGGCTGCTTGTGGCCGACAGTGTATGTTCGTGGAATCGCCTGCAAGCAATCGATCGCTGCCGGGACGGTCGCCACGTGCGACCGCTTTCGGGGCGTCGGGTGAGGGGCACGGTCGGCCAGGTGCGGTCGGTCAGCAGCGTCCGCTTTGGGCACGATGCGTCTAGGTGCCTGAGGAAGTTGAGATTGGAACGCCGACGATGTTGGACGGACAGCGACAGGGGTTGAACCTGCACCTTCTAGAGGATGGTTTTTGCCATGCGTCTACCAAATTTCGCCACGCTGCCCGCAGTCAGTGTATCGGCGCTTGAAGGCCGCCCCGGTATGCTGGTGCGACGCTGACAACCACGAGGCGCCCAATGCACGTAGACCTTGTTGCTGAGCCGCAATACGAGTCCCTGATTGATCTGCTTTGCGAGTTGCATGCCTACTACAACGAAGGCGCCGTGATCGCCCGAGATGTCGTGCGGGAGCACCTGCTTGACAACTTGCTGGGACCGAGGTCGCCACACCGCCTGATCGTGGCTACGGCGGACGGCAATCGTGTGCTTGGCCTGGCCGCCATCACACTCGTCTACTCGCTCGTAGACTTTGCGCCGGATATGCGTCGGCACTGCCAGCTGAAGGAGCTGTATGTGAGTACGGCCCAGAGGAGCCAAGGGGCCGGCAGGGCACTCATGGCATGGGTTTCTCGGTACGCCCGGGATAACGGCTGCAGCCGCATCGACTGGCCGGTGAAGGCGTCCAATATCCGAGGAATGTCCTTCTACGAAGACCTCGGTGCTGCGCTCGTGTCGGAAAGACTCAGCTATCGACTCTCGGAGCCAAACCTGAGTGCCCTTGCATACGAAGGGTCCGGAGTGTCCTGTGACGGCGCCGCATAGCGCGATATGACGTTGGCGAGCGTCGGCTTTGCGTCCGCCTGAAAACCCGCGTCTTCTACAGATGGCATCCGCAGCCCCGGGCCTGCCAGACGACGCGCTGCGCGGCCGGGCTGACGAAGGCCACGGGTGCCGTGTCCGTTCGAGCGGCACCCTGGCCCACCCGTATTTCAAGCCGTGCCATAGAGTTGGTCCTGCGCTGCGCCGAAGTGCGTCATTTCCTCGATGTCCTCAGCCGGCTGCTCTTTCTCGCACAGTTCCGACGCATGGGAGCTTGCAGCCAAGGCCGTCCCCAGCATCGCGAAGGCAGCCGTGGAGTAGATGCCGAAATCCCAACCGGCGGCGCCAGTCACGCTGTTGGTGATGGCGCCGACGGCCTTGATGCCACCGGCCGTGATCATGGTGGCGGTGTACTTGTTGTAGTTGTAGAAGGT
>NZ_JBFUFP010000184.1:0-7334 GCF_056403375.1 Rhizobacter sp. P2_H2 | reverse complement strand
CAACTCTTCCTGGGCATTGAAGACCAGCGCCGGCGCCTCGACGATGTGACGGTCTTCGGGCACCGCCGAGATCTTGATCACCGCACGGCCGAGGTTGCCGGTCAGGAGCTTCAGGCCACCCGACGGGCTGAACGGCGCGGCCGCGGTGCGCACCACGCTGTCGTCGCCGCTCTGCGCCGGCAGCGCCGACCAGGTCAGGCGCTCGCCATCACCTTGCGGCTGCGTGCCGTAGGCCGCGATGCCGCCCTCGGCCACCGCAGCGACATCGGCATGCATGTAGCCCGCATCGAGCAGCTCGCGGATCACGAAGCCCGGCCCGCCGGCCGACTGGAACTGGTTCACGTCGGCACTGCCGTTCGGGTACACGCGCGCCAGCAGCGGCGTCGCATGCGAGAGGTCGGAGAAATCGGTCCAGTCGATCAGGATGCCGGCCGCGCGCGCCACCGCCACCCAGTGGATCAGGTGGTTGGTCGAACCGCCGGTGGCCAGCAGCGCGACCATCGCGTTGACGATCACGCGCTCGTCGACCAGCCGGCCGATCGGCGTGTAGCGCCCGCCGCCGTGCGTGATCGCCAGCGCGGCGCGCACCGCCTCGCGCGTCAGCGCCTCGCGCAGCTGCGCATGCGGGTGCACGAAGGCGGCGCCGGGCACGTGCAGGCCCATCGCCTCGAGCAGCATCTGGTTGCTGTTGGCCGTGCCGTAGAAGGTGCAGGTGCCGGCGCCRTGGTACGCGGCCGATTCGGCCTCGAGCAGCTGGTCGCGGCCGACCAGGCCTTGCGCGTACTTTTCGCGCACCTTCGATTTCTCGGTGTTCGACAGGCCGGTGCCCATCGGCCCGGCCGGCACGAACACGCACGGCAGGTGGCCGAAGTGCAGCGCGCCGATCAGCAGCCCCGGCACGATCTTGTCGCACACGCCGAGCAGCAGCGCGGCATCGAACACATCGTGCGTCAGCGCCACCGCGGTGCCCATCGCGATGGTGTCGCGCGAGAACAGGCTCAGCTCCATGCCGGGCAGGCCCTGCGTCACGCCGTCGCACATCGCCGGCACGCCACCCGCCACCTGCACCGTCGCGCCGTGGCGGTGCGCCTCGTTGCGGATGATGTCGGGGAAGCGCTCGTAGGGCTGGTGCGCCGACAGCATGTCGTTGTACGAGGTGACGATGCCCAGGTGCGGCGAGCGCTGCGCCACCACCTTGAACTTGTCGTTGGCCGGCAGCGCGGCAAAGGCATGCGCGACATTGGCGCAGCCCATGCGGTCGGAGCCGCGCTGGCGCATCGCCAGCTTGTCGATGCGCGCCAGGTAGGCGGTGCGCGTCGGGGCGCTGCGCTCGCGGATGCGGTGGGTGACTTCCTGCAGGACTTGTTTCATGGGCGGCACCTCGCGGCCGGGGTCGTAACCAGGCTTTTGAGTATCGCGTAACCAAGTTACATCGTCAATTCAAGATGATTTCAGGATGATCTCGCGATCGGCTCAGCCACCGCCCGGCGCGGCGTGTTGCCGGGCGCGTTCCAGCAAGGCGTTGCACCCCTCGCCCGACGGCTGCCGCTCGCCCATGTCGACCAGCGGGATCAGCGCCGCCAGCGGATTCAACAGCCCGAGCAGCACGCTGGTGCCCACCTTGCGCGCGAGCGGTGCCTTCTCGAGCGAGATCTTCGGATCGCTGAAGCTGCCCTGCACGCGCAGCGGCGTGCGCAGCGCGAGCGGGCTGAAATCCTTCGGCGTGACGACGGCGCGCAGGTCCATGTTCTCTTCGGCGAGCGACAAGGTGCCGTCGGCCCAGATGGTCGAGTCTCGGGTGTCGATCACCATCGCGCGCGGCCGCAGCACGCCCTTCTTCGCCTGCAGGTCGACGAGCGCGCAGTCGATCGTCAGCAGCTCGTCGCCCTTGGCCAGCACGCCCAGCGCCTGCGCCAGGTCCAACCCGGCTCCTTCGATCGCCAGGTGCGACACCTTGCCCTCGACGATGCGCGTGACCACGGTGCCGTCGAGGCTGCCGAGGATCTCGGCGGTCGAACGGCCCTGCCCCTTCAGCTTCGCCTGGCCGATCAGCCGCCCGGTGACGTACGGCGGCTTGTCGGCGGGCCGGCCCTGGTTCAGCCAGCGCTCCAGCCGCACGCCGCTCCAGCGCAGGTCGCTGTCCCACAGCGCGAGCTTCGGCTTGCCGTCGAGCGAGACCGCGCCCGCCAGGCTGCCGTCGGCGGTGCGCGCCACCAGGTCGGCGATCGCGAGCTTGCCGTCGGCGAGTGTCAGGTGCGCACGCAGCGGCTCCAGCGGCAGCGCGAAGATGCGGCCCAGCTCAGCGCGGTCGAAGGCCAGCACCACGTTCGCATCCATCGCGCTCAGCGACGGCAGGTCGAACGCGCGGTTCGGCAGCACCCGGTCGCCGGGGCGCTTCGGCGGCTTCTGCTCGGGCGCGACGGCGGGTACCGGCTCGGGCCCGACGCCGATGCTGGGCAGCAGATCGGCCAGCAGCAGCCGCGGCCCGGAGACCCGGCCCGACAGCCGCGGCACCTTCGGCCGCCGGTCGTAGGTCAACGCCGCATTCRGCCGGCTGTTGCCGACCGTCGCGTCGTCGACCAGCACGTTCCACACCTCGCCGCGCTTCGCGACACGGCCGTCGATCTCGAACGGCCCGGTGGTCGGCAGCGTGACGCCCAGCGGATCGCCGACTGCCGACAGCGACGGGCCGCTGACGCGCACGCGGCCGGTCATGCCCTCGAGCTTCAGCACGTCGGTCACCGTGCCCTGGAAACGGAATCCGGCACGACCGGCGTCGATGCGCAACGCCACCGGCACCGGCGGCGCGTCGTCGTCGCTGACCAGCAGCGGCATCACGCCGATCGAGCGCAGGCGGCCTTCGACCGGGAAACCGCCGTAGGTGCCCTTCGCGCGCACGACGAGGCCGGTGAGCGAGCGAGGGGCCGAGGCCGCATCGGCCGGCAGCGGCGCTGCCGTGTCCTGGTCGGCCAGGCGTATTTCAGCGCGGAGATCGGCCCTCAACGGGGCATCGACGACGGTCAGCTGGCCGTCGGTCACCGACAGCGAGCGCACGCGCGGCAGCCGCGTGCCCTTCTCCTGCTGGGCCTTCGGCTCGCCGAACTGCCATGACGCCATGCCGTCGGCGCGGCGCTCGGCGTGCACGATCAGGCGGTCGGCATGCAACCGCTTGATGTCCAGCGCATCGCCCCGGTGTGCACGCCACAGTGCCGCATACGAGACGCGCAGCTGCGCGTTCTCGGCATGCAGGAAGTACGGATCCTTGCTCCACGCGGCGCTGCCGATCTCCAGCATCGGGATGTCGATGCGCAAGCCGCCGAGCAGACGGACGCGGCCGTGGTCAGGCCCGTCGGCGAGCCGGACATCGCGCTTCAGCGTGTCGGCCAGCAACCGCTGCGCCGGGCCGACGAGGAACGGCCAGCCGAGGGCTTCGCACGCGACGAACGCCACCAGCACGGCGCCGGCGAGGCCGAGCAGGCTCCACGACCATGCGCGACGCCGCGACACGGGATCAATCGCCGATGAGCGAGCGCTGGTGCGAGACCGGCGGGCGCGACGGGTTGCTGACGACCTCGTGGTCGCCGAGGCCGATCGGCCGCCCGGCGACGGCCGAAGCGGCCATCGCGAGCAGGCGGATCATCCGGCTGCTGTTCGCATCCCAGTACTCGGCGATGTCGGTGTCGACGCGCAGCAGCACCAGGTCCGGGTCGTCCTTGCCCTGCGGGAACCACGGCTTCGCGGCGGCGGTCCAGAGCTCGTCGATGCGGGCGCGGTCGTTGACGATCGCGGCCTGGCCGCTGATCGACACGTAGGTCGCGTCGCCTTCATCGGTGAAGGCCAGGTTGACGCGGTCGAGCTGGTGCACCTTGGCCGAGCGCTCGCTGGTGAAGAACCAGAAGCTGCCGTCGCGATCGACCTCGAGCGCGGCCATCGGGCGGCCGAGCAGCCGGCCATCGGCGGCCTGGGTGGTCAGCATCGCGATGTCGATGCCTTCCACCAGGTCGACGATCTTCTTCAGGTTCTCGTGACGTTGCGGATGGATCTTCATGGCGCGGCCCCTGCTTGAACGGATTCGTTCGAGCTTAGGCTGCCGCAGTGGCAGCCCCTATCGGCGAGGGCCGCCACGGCATGTGCGCGATGTCCTACCCGAGCATCTATTGCAGGCGCAGCTCGACGCGCCGCGCCGCCTTCGGGTCGCCGTCGCCGGTGGTCACGGCCGGCTTGCTGAGCTGCAGGTGGTCGGCGGTGACGCCGTTCGCCTCCAGCGCATGTTGCACGCGCTGGGCCCGGCGCTTCGCCAGGTCGGCATTCGCGGCCGCATCGCCGCTCGCGTCGTGGAAGCCGGAGATCAGCACGGTGCCGCCGCTCGAGCGGGCCGCCTCGGCCACGCGGTTCAGCACGTCGATGGCATCGGCCGGCAGGCTGTCCTGGCCGACCTCGAAGTAGATGCGCTCGACCGCGGAGGTCTCGGCCGGGGTCGTCGCGGATGCGGTGGAGGGGCCGGCCGCCTTCGGCGCATGCAGCACACGCGAGGCGGCCAGCCCGATGACCCCGGCCACCACCAGCGCCACCACGAAGGCCACTGCGCCCAGCGCGTACTTCTGCACGTCGTCGTCTTGGTCACTCATCGCCAGCTCCCGGCTGAAGAAAATTCATTCTAGAGTGTCGTCCATGCTCGATTCAGTGATCGATACCGGCTTGGCGCCCGTGCGCGACCCCGCCAAACTGCTGGCCGACGTGCATTCCCGCTGGGGCGGCCGTGACGACCTGTGGATCTTCGGCTACGCGTCGCTGATCTGGCGCCCCGAGTTCGAAGCCGCCGAGCAGCGGCTGGCCCAGGTGCACGGCTGGCACCGCGCGCTCGAGATGCGCTCGCGCATCAACCGCGGCACGCCCGAATGCCCGGGCCTGGTGTTCGCGCTGGTGGCAGGCGGCTCCTGCCGCGGCATGGTCTACCGCATCGAGCGCGCACGCGTCGACGACGAGCTGCCGAGGCTGTGGGCGCGCGAGATGCCGACCGGCGTCTACGATGCCCGCTGGCTGCCATGCCGCACGCCGCAAGGGCCGGTGAGCGCGCTCGGCTTCACGCTGAGCCGCAGCAGCCCGAACTACACCGGCACGCTGAGCGACGAGCACCTGCTCGGCGTGCTGCGCAGCGCCTGCGGGCGCTACGGCACGACGCTTGACTACCTGATGGAGACGGCGCGCTCGCTGCGCCAATGCGGCATCCGCGACCGCGGCATCGAGCGGCTGGTGGCACTGGTGGAGCGGCACGCGCTGGTGAACGGCTAGGCAGGCCGAGCGCCGGGCCGCTCCCAAGCCGGCCTGCATCCCCTCGGGGGATCGGTCGATGTACCCGTCGACCGAGGGGCTGTCATCCTTCAACGAGAGTCGCCGAACAGCGACGGGCTGTAGGCTGCCCGCACGCGATCCAGGTCGCCCTCGTTGTCGACATCCATCAGCACGCCGGAATCGTCGACATCGACCGCCTGCGCCGGATAGCGCGCCACCAGCCGGCGCGCGCCCTCGTCGCCGGTCAGCATCACCAGCTCGGTGTAGAGCTCGGCCGCAAAACCCACCGGATGCCCGCGCCGGCCCCGGTACTGCGCATAGCTCACGGCATGGTGGTCGAGCTGCTGCGCCACCGCGAGCAGCGTCGACGGCTGCACCATCGGCATGTCGCCCGGCAGCACCAGCCAGCCGGAGGCATCGGAGCAGGCCGCGACGCCCGACGCGATCGAGAAGCCCATGCCCAGGCGCTGCGCGCTGACCGGCGAGCCCGAGCCGACCGACGGCAGCATCACGATGTCGCGCGTCGCGACATGCGAGGCAGCCTCTTCGGCCAGCACCTCGGTGGCGACGACGATCACCGCCAGGTGCGTCGCGAGCGCATGCCGAAGCGTCGTCCCGAGAACACTCGATGCGCCGAGGCTCTGCGTGAGCTTGTGTTGCGTACCGCCGAAACGGGAACCCAGTCCCGCGGCGAGCACGACGATCGCCGGCCGCGCCTTCATGAGGCCATCCCTTTCATTGTTGTTCGTCATGGCAGCCGGCGCATCACAGCACGCAAGCCCTTGGTTGCAAGAATGGAATCGTTTGCTTTCGGCGCCTAGTGGGGCGTTCACTTAAGGCATTCCCCGCAGGTATTTTGTTCCCTGCGGGATACTCCGGCCATGACCGATATTGCCGACCTCCGCAAAAGCTACGAACGCGCCGAACTCGACGAGAACGCCTCGCGCAGCGACCCGTTGGAGCAGTTCGGCCTGTGGTTCCAGCAGGCCCTCGATGCGAAGCTGCCCGAGCCGAACGCGATGACCCTCGCGACGGTCGGCGCCGACCAGCGCCCGTCGACGCGCATCGTGCTGATCAAGGGTTTCGATGCGCGCGGCCTCGTCTGGTACACGAACTACGACAGCCGCAAGGGCCGCGAACTGGCCGCCCATGCGTGGGCCGCGCTGCAGTTCCACTGGGTCGAGCTGGAGCGCGTGGTGCGCATCGAAGGCCGCGTCGAACGCACCAGCGAGGCCGAGTCGGATGCGTACTTCCAGTCGCGCCCGCTCGATTCGCGGCTGGGTGCCTGGGCCTCGCCGCAGAGCGAGGTGATCGGCTCGCGCGCGGTGCTGGTGGCCAACGCCGCGAAGGCCGCCGCGCGCTACGCGCTGAACCCGCCGCGCCCGCCGCATTGGGGCGGCTTCCGCCTCGTGCCGGACAGCTGGGAGTTCTGGCAGGGCCGCAAGTCGCGGTTGCACGATCGCCTGCGCTACCGGCTGGCCGAAGGCAGCTGGCTGCGCGAACGCCTCGCACCCTGATCGGCACCCGGCCGCCGCGCCTGCGCCAGCCGGTCGAGCGCGGCGAGGAAGGCCTTGAAGTCGATCGGCTTGGTCCAGTAGTCGTCGAAGCCCGCCTSGCGMGCCCGKGMGAYGTCTTCGGGCATCGCGTTGGCCGACAGCGCGACACATCGGATGTGCGCGGTCTCCGGTTGCGCTCGCAGGCGTCGCAGCACTTCGAAGCCGTCGAAATCGGGCAACTGCATGTCGATCAGCACCAGGTCGGGCTGCAGCTCGCGGGCCCGCTCGACGCCGGCTTCTCCGCTTGCGGCCGATTCGATCGACAGGCCTGCCTGGCCGCGGACCAGTTCCTCGACCAGCAGCACGTTCACCGGGTTGTCCTCGATGTAGAGCACCTGCCCGCGGCGCTCGCCCGGCGCCGGTTCCGGAACGCGCGCCGGCGTTGTCGCCGCAGGCCGCGCGCCGGCGGGCAGCGGCGCGGCCGGTGCATCGTCGCGCGGCAGGCGGACATCGAACTGCGATCCCGTACCCGGTTGGCTGCTGGCC